>NZ_JBQCMZ010000003.1:0-200010 GCF_051964675.1 Cytobacillus sp. SAFR-174
AGTTCGTCTAGTGCAATCATTTCAATTTGATCCCGTTGAATTGGATTATGTTTGGAAAGCATTTTAATCACCTCAAGCATTGTATTACTTCTATTGTAAAACAAAAAAGACTGAAGACAAGCACGATTTTAATCGAGTTTGTCGACAGTCTGAAGCCTGGCAGCAGTGCCAGGCTTTAGTTTTTAGCTGAAAGTCCATGCATGATGAATTGAATGGTCAGCTCGATTTCTTTTTCATCATCCCAGTCGGCTTCAGGCAAGATTAAATACCTCGCGATAAGAAAGCCGAAGATGGATGTAAAAGTCATTCGGACAGCACTGTAGGGCGGGATATCAATAATCTGCCCTTTTTTCTGATAGTATTCAGCCAAACTGGCAAAACGATCGAATACTTTCATGGCAATATGCTCTTTAAACTGTTCCTTGAGTTCGGGGTGGAACGGAATTTCCTGGATCAGGATCTTGATAAGAGGCATATTGTTTTTAAGGAACTCGATCCGGTTTTCCATCATGGCTCTTAAGAAATCTTCAAAGTGTTCATATTCGTGATTGATGACTTTATATAAATCTTTAATGACGAATGGAGCAATCAGCTTTGCCATCATCGGCGAAACGATCCCCATCAGCAAATCCTTTTTGGTTTTATAGTGCCTGAAGATCGTTCCTTCGGCTACTCCTGCCTTCTTGGCGATTTCGCTTGTCGAAGTGGCGGCATAGCCCTTTTCAGAAAACGATTCAATCGCAGCCGTGATAATTTTCTTCTGCTTCTCCGTAAGCTTTTCTTCTTCCTGAAATAACTCTTCTAAAATGGAATCCTGCTCTGGCATGGTAAACTCCTTTATACGTGCAAAATCTATAGCTTTATTATAAAGGAATGAAATTATAAAAAGAAATTTTATATTTTCCGGTACCTTCTTAAAGCAGCGATATTAAGAGCCATAAAGAGCAGGGAGAAAGCGAGCAGCATCAGCAGATCTTTATAAATCATATCCCACCCAAAGCCTCTCACCATTACATTTCTTAATGCTTCAGCCGCATAATATAAAGGTGTGAAAGGGCCGACCCAGCTGAGCCACTCTGAAATGGTCTCAAGATTGAAAAGCCCCGAGAAAAAGATCTGCGGAACCACTATAATGGGAATGAATTGGATCATCTGCAGCTCATTGTTGGCGAACGAAGACAGCAGGATTCCCAGAGTCAATGCTGTCAGCGAAAGGAGAAGTGTGATCAGAAGGACATAGCCAAAAGAGCCTTCCATCACCATGCCGAGCACATAGATCGTATACCAGGCGATGATGGCTGCCTGGATCATCGTGAAAATTCCAAATCCAATAATATACCCTGTAACAATTTCCCACTTCCTGAGCGGACTGGTCAAAAGCCGTTCGAGTGTTCCGGTTGTCCGTTCCCTTAAAAAGGATACCCCGGCAATCAGGAATACAAAGAAAAAGACAAAGAATCCCAGCAGCACCGGCCCGAAATAATCAAACTGCCCCATGTCCCCGGAGCCGAATAAATAATCGGCTTTTACTTCCTGATTCCCGCCATTTGGCTCCAGTGGCTTCAATGCACCCTGAACCCATCTCATCACAGCTCCGTTTACACTTGGGTCACTGCCTTCGAGAACCACTGACGGCGGCATTTGATCAAACACCAGATACGCATCCAGCTTCTTGGCTGATAAGTCCTTTTCCGCGAGTTTCTCTGTTTCATAGTGTTCGAGTTTGGCTTGTTCCAGGTTAAGCTGAGCCTCTATTTTTTCAGGCAGATTCACGAAGCCGATTTTTGGCGTATATTCATCTCCGTTAAACACAAGATGAAGCATGGTCATGACCAGAATCGGGGCGAGGATCAATAGAGCCATTGTCCGTTTATCTCTGACAATCTGGCGCAGTATTCGAATAACCAGAGCCATAATCCTCATCTTAGGCACCTCCATATGCCAGGAAGGCATCTTCTATATTGGCTGCGCCTGCCTGCTGCATTAATTCTTCCGGTGTCCCTGCTGCAATGAGCTGTCCGTCTCTAATCATGCCCAGCCTGTCGCACTTTCCTGCTTCATCCATGACATGAGTTGTCACCAGGATGGTGGTCCCTTTCTCCTTCAGGCGTTTAAACGATTCCCAGATGCTTTTTCTGAGGACGGGATCAATTCCAACAGTAGGTTCATCGAGAATGAGGAGACCGGGACTATGCAGAAGGGAAATGGCAAGGGAAAGTCTTCTCTTCATTCCCCCTGAATAGTCGGAAACCATTTTATGAAGGTGGTCTGTTAATGAAACCAATTCCATCACCTCATTCATCCGCTGCCTTTTTTCTTTGCCGCTTAACCCATACAGCGATGCAAAGAAATCCAGATTTTCCTTTGCTGTTAAGTCGGTGTACAGAGCATCGGATTGGGCCATGTAGCCGATTCGTTTGATCAGGTCCAGCCTGGGCATTTTTTCGCTAAAAATATAATTTTCACCCTGTGCTGGTTCCTCAAGGCCTGCCAGCTGTTTAACAAGCGTTGTCTTGCCTGCTCCGGATGGGCCGAGCAGGCCGAAAATCTCCCCTTCATAAATTTCAAGGCTGATGTCTTTTAGAACTTGTTGCTTTCCGTAATTTTTGGATACATGTTGAATGGAAACGATTGGACTTTTCATTTGTTCACTCCTTTTTAAAAAGTGAGTAATCACTCATTATAATCATAAATGAACCGCTAGCAGTTTGTAAAGTGAGTAATCACTTACTTTATCCAATATTCTGCATGAGATGATCGTTTTGTGAGTTAAGTCACTTCTTCTCAAGCGGGTCTCAGCTAAAATATTTCTTAAGAATGGTAAAAGCGGGGGATGGGAATGGAATATGAAAAGCAGGATCATAGGCCGTTAATCAACGAATTTTTAGGCAAGATTGAGATTTTTAAAGAGCTCCCCATTGAATCTCTAGAGCGGATTGATAATCGAATTATTAAGAAAGCTTATTTAAAAGGCGAAAGAATTATGTCTGAATATGAGGTTGCCAAAGGAGTTTACTTTGTGCACTCCGGCATTGTGAAGCTGACGAAGCAGGATGAACATGGAAATGAACTGATTGTCTGCATTAAGAAAAAGGGCGAGATTTTTGCTGAAGCCAACCTCTTTAACCAGGAGGGCCATACGTATCCTGCGACAGGTACAATGGTGCAGGATGGTGAAATTTATTTTCTGAATACCGATGAACTGGAGCAGGAGCTTCTGTATTCGCCGGAAATGGCCGTACAGATTATCCGCTTTATGAGTGAATCTCTGCGTGATATGACCTCCATTATGAGGGATATTGCGCTGCTTGATGTGTATACGAAAACAGTCCGGACTTTGGAAAGGCTTGCGGAGAAGTTCGGCGCCAACTACTGCAACCGGATGCATCTTGAGCTTCCGATAACCGTTCAGGAATTCTCCACCCTTGTCGGAACATCCCGGGAAAGTGTCAGCCGTGTTTTTTCCAGACTGAAAAAAGAAGGAATCATCGAAATTACAGGAAGGAAAATCGTTATTGTGGACTGGTGCAAATTTTGCTCTCTTTACCGCCAGAAGCTGTAGGGGATCGTCTTTACTCCAGCCTGCTTTTTTGTTATATAATAGAGTCATAGACTTATGACTCTGAGGTGCAAAGCATGGCTGATTTTCGTTCGAGTGAGATTATCAAAAAACCTGTACATGAAGTATTTGATTATATGATTAAGATGGAAAATGTTCCTGAACTTATGCCGTTTGTCGTGAAAGTGGAAAAACAGACCGAGGGTGAGACCGGAAAAGGAACAAAGTTTGTTGAAACACGCATGGTCAGAGGAAAAAAGATCAGCGCAGAAGTTGAAATCATTGATTTTGAACAGGACAGAACCTATACCACCCGCAGCAATGCCAATGGACTGATCACCGAATATAAATATGATTTTCATGAAATAGAAGAAGGAACCCAGGTGGAGATGGAAGCAACCGTCAAAACCAGCGGGATTGTTGCCAGATTGACGAGGCGTTTCATCGTGAATATTGTGAAGCAGGAAGACGGAAGTCAGCTTCAGTATTTGAAGGAAATGATGGAGAAATAGCAATAAGGGGAGCCCCGTTTCGGGGGAGAGTATTCCCAAATAACGCAGGCAGCTAATCCGCTGCCTATTTCTTATGGTTATAATCCTGTTTTCTTATTTAACAGTGATTTACAATCTTATTTGACTGCTGCAACACCGAATGCATAATGGTTGAAAAGAATCTCCTTTATTAACTCAGATTGAGGTTCTTCACAATTAACAATGAGAATAATTTCAGAGTGCTTACCTCTCCGTATTCGTTTCTTTTTCTTTAAGATAACTTCCGTATATATTCTAATAGAGAAACCTATAACAAAACCAATGAACGCACTGATAAGTCCCCAGTATATTGGCCCCCATGCTAATTTAAATCCGATACTTGCGCCAATTACAGCAAAAGCTGTGGCAAGCGCTATTCCTATATCGACGAGTGACGTACCATCTGAGCGATGAAGAGAATCAAACACTTTACGTTCTTCGGTTCGATTACAAAGTGGGAGAGCATAAATATCCTCTTTTTTTATTCCATTTTTCTCAAGTGTTGAAATCGCCATTTCTAAAAAGGAGTTACTTTCAAAGGTTGAAAATAACTGCATTTTAATCACTCCGCTTTTTTGTCTTTTTAATATCCGGAAACTTTTCGGCTGGAACGTTTTAGTTAAATATCTTCTTTGTTCCTCTTCATAAAGTTTATTATTTTCGACTGTATTCATATAGGAATCAAACGTAGCAAAACCATAGTGGGATGGAAGAAATAATAACCACTCTGGATTTAAAACTGAGGTTGCCTCTGGGATTTTTCCAAGAAATAAGAGAGACACGGCTTGTTGTGCATGTGAAAAGTAAAAGAAGACAACAACCCAAAATATAAGAAAGAACGCTGTCAAAATTCTATGTATATAGAGCTGTCCGAGCCCGGGTACAAATAAAGTCCACATTATGGGCATAATAGGATTTCTTTTATCAAGATAATTAATTTCCAATGGCCCTAAACTAAAAGTATTGATTTGATGTCCTTCGTTTTTGGCTAAAATATACACCTTATTCATATCTACAGTTGTTCGGTAGCTATCCCATATAGCAAAAAAGTAAACAGGAATATACATAAGAAGCCATCTCGTGTCTAAAATTTCTTTAGCCATACCAATATTACCTTGAAATGAGTAAACCATAGCTAAATTGACATTTGCTTTTATATTTATTAGGACTTCCCAAATAAATAAGGCATAGCCTCTTAGGTATTTTGACAAAAGCAAATGTCCAAAACCAGGAAACGCAGCTGACCACCAGCCTATGATATAAGGGTTTCTTAAATGAATTTGAGAAGTGCCCCAAACGCTGACATGGGCTTTATAATATCTTGCGGTGTTATCATTTTTATAATTGTCCACGGAACAGTCACCCTCTATGGATGATTTATTTAAACTAGTTTCTCACCTTACATTTTCTTTATACATGCCGCAAGGGGCCAGCCGATCGCACAAATTGAAAGGAGCTGCATCTGCAGCTCCCGGTTCTAACATTTTTTATATTTTATAAGTCCAAAAGCGCTCTTTATACATTCTTGCCAGTACTTCCGGATCCTGATTTTTAATGCTTTCTTCCATGTTCGCTGCCATCAGCTGTGTCTGGGAGGCATGCGCCTTAATGGCTGCAATTTTCCGGTCGATAACCGCACTTACATCATTGACCACATCAGCCTGGCCGATTTCTTCCTCACAGTTATTGGAGAATGCCACACAATGAACCTTCGGACGCTTGTCAGCAGGCAGCTCTTTTACCGCACGGATGACGGCGGCTCCTGTCGCGTCATGGTCCGGGTGCACAGCGTATCCCGGGTAGAACGTGATGACGAGGGAAGGGTTCGTCTCGCCGATGATGGCTCCAAGCCTGTTCGCAAGCATTTCCTCATCTTCAAATTCGACAGTTTTATCCCGGTACCCCAGCATTCTTAGATCCTGGATGCCCAAAACCCTGGCTGCTTCCTCCAGCTCTTCTTTGCGGATTTTCGGCAGAGTTTCTCTGGTGGCGAAAGGAGGATTTCCCATATTGCGCCCCATTTCTCCAAGCGTTAGGCATGCGTAGGTGACAGGTGTGCCATTATCGATATGTAAGGAAATCGTTCCTGATACGCCAAATGCTTCATCATCCGGATGAGGGAAGATGACGAGTACATGTCTTTCCTTTTCCATCTTGGTCGTGCTCCTTTCATTTCATGTCCTCTTATTCAAAAGGAGTTTCACTAATTTGCAGGGCGACTGCCAGCTTGCCGCTGAAATCATGGCCGGCTAAAAGAAGCCTTTTCTCTTCATCTACTTCAAAGTGGGTAATTCCTTCAGCATACACCCAGCCAAAATTCATTTTTAATCCAACCCGGTAAGGGCCCTTGCCGGTGACCTTTCCATGTTCATAAACCAATTGGGCATTGCGGATATAGGCGCCTGAAGAAAAGAAGGTTTCATCAAAATGGGAAGCGTATGCCCCATTCGTTGTTTCCAGATGAATAAAGACCTCTTTCCCGGCAAGACGGTCGATCTCTTTTTGCACATGTTCCTTCACTGCTGGTTCCATTTTATAGTCCCCCTTTCATATTATCTTTCTGTTTATCTTACTAAAAAAAGGAATGAAAAGCGAAAAAGTAATCTCAGCGAGGACTTAGATATAATCGCGAGGTTTTGATTTTTTTGCGGAAAAATAAATATAATCGCGAAAATTTAACTTTATTCGCGAAAAAATAAATATAATCGCGAAACCGCCCATTGCCAAAAAAACAGAGCCCATCCGGACTCTGTTCCCTCATTTTTATTCTGATTCAGTACGGCCTGCGCCATATTTGCGGTATGCACCAGGCATGGTCGGGCCAACATACTCATTTAATTGGAAGCCATGGTTGATGGCCGCAGTAATGAAGTCCTTCGCGGTTTGAACCGCTTCTTTAACAGACTTGCCTTTTGCAATTTCTGCTGTGATGGCAGAAGAGTAGGTGCAGCCTGCGCCATGAGTGTAAGTCGTTTCAACGCGTTCGCTCTCATAAAGAGTGAACTCTTGTCCATCATAAAGAAGGTCGACGGCTTTTTCGTGCTGAAGCTTGCTGCCGCCCTTGATTAATACATACTTTGCGCCAAGTTCATGAATTTTAACAGCTGCTTCCTTCATGTCCTCAACCGTCTTGATCGGGCCAGTTTTAGCCAGCTGCCATGCTTCAAACAGGTTTGGTGTGACCACTGTTGCAAGCGGGACAAGCAAATCTCTTAATGCTTCGTTCAATTCAGGATGAATCGGCTCATCTTCGCCCTTGCAGACCATGACCGGGTCGATGACAACGTGATCCAGGCTATTCTCTTTAATGGTCTTTGCGGCAATCTTAATCACTTCTTCAGAACCGAGCATGCCTGTTTTCATTGCATCGATTCCGGTCGAGATAATCGTTTCGATCTGTGTTTCCAGAATATCTGTAGAAATCGGGAATACATTGTGGCTCCAGTTATTTTTAGGATCCATCGTCACGATCGTAGTCAGCGCAGTCATCCCGTAAACGCCAAGCTCCTGGAATGTCTTAAGGTCAGCCTGGATGCCGGCGCCGCCGCTCGTATCCGAACCTGCAATGGTCATTACTTTTTTCATTGTCATATGCCTAATTCCTCCTTGCTGATATCTTTTACTAATTATAACAATAATTGAAAAAGGGAAAAACTATAACGGACCGATTAGATGATTTCTCAGCATTAAGTTGTCCGCTATTGTTTTCAAAAATACAAAAGAGATCAATGAAACAAAAAAGGAGCTATTCCTCAAAGTAGAATAACTCCAGGTCAGTCTTTTAATTTACAACTTCTACATCGCTTTTCTTCACGAATCCCAGACGATGGTTGTAAAAAATCTGATAGTATTCATCATTTCCCTTTACAACCTTATTCGTAGCCGGGTCATTATAATACTTCGCATGATAGTAATCGGACTGAATTGGTGCTGTTGCTGTATAGATTTGGCCAGCCGGCATCTGGTATAGAACCTGTGCTTTTCCTCTTGCCCATTCTGCAATCCCGGCCTCATCGTAAGCAGCGTCGTCAGGATAGGCGGCACCATATACAGGTATGGAATCAAGCCCTTCTTTTGGCTTGATAAGGGTCCCGCTGCCTGGGACGCTATTTTTATTGTCCGGATTATAGAACCAGGCTTTTTGGCCGGCGTAGTAAATAGCTGTCCAATCGCCTTCCTGCCCGGCTTTATAGAAACTCTGTCCAATCGCAGCTTTATTGCCCCAGTCATTAATATTTTTTGTGCTGGTGCCGCCAGGATGAAGCAGGGGATCACTGACCAATGGTGCCTCAAAGCTGGGTTCACTGTATAAATGAATCAAGCTTGAAGACTCAGGTTCCTGTTTAATTCCTCTATAAGTAAAGTCTGGCTGATTTGTATTGAAATTTGGGCGGATTGTGACGATATTACTGTCTTTGTCTCCGCTGCTTGGATTAATGGAAGCTCCAAGAAGGTCGAAAAAGTGTCCCCAATCCCAATAAGCACCCGGATCCCAGTGCATGCTCTTATGTTTTGCTGTTGTTAAGCCTGGTATCTCATCATGGCCGATAATGTGCTGCCTGTCCAAAGGAATGTTAAATCGGTCTGAAAGGTATCTTACAAGCTTTGCAGTAGAGCGGTACATTTGCTCACTGTACCAGTCAGCGCCTTCTGCAGCATACCCTTCATGCTCCAATCCGATCGAATGCATATTAAAATACCAGTTTCCTGCATGCCATGGCACATCTTCAGGACGTACCATCTGGGTGATTTTTCCGGTCTCTGAATCTATGACATAGTGTGCACTAACGTAGGACGGATTCTGGAAGTGGCTGATGGCGGATTCAGCCGTGCCCTCAATATCATGGATAATAATATAGCGAATATCTAAATCGTCCTTTGGCCGATTGGCGATATCGTAGTTGCCGTAATTACCTGCACTGCTCGAAAATTGCTTATAAGCAGCAGGAATGAAAGTGCAATCAAGGCCATTGGGACAATCGGTATTTGTGTATTTGGTGTTGCGAAGAGGGATAGAGCCCGCTGTAGTCTTATTTGGTGTGATTTCTTTGGCGTTTAATACGACTCTTTGTCCATCAAGGTTTTTTCTGGCAGCACCTTGCTGAATGGTCTCAAAGACTTGATCTGCAAAGTCCTTAGCAATGACTTCCTGATCTGTTCCGCTGTATTTAACGACGGCACCGTACCAGTCTGCTGCATCGGAAGGGAGTTCCCCTGTCGTTTGGCGTGCAAACTCTGCTAATAGAGCTGCACCGCCCCGGATATTTTGTTCAGGGTCTTTTTTTAAGGTTTCCGGATCTTCATTTAGAAGATTTGCGGCTGTTTTAAGTGTGCTATTCTCATTATCTGAAGCCTCAATGATTCCATCATCGTGCTTGCCCCTGGCGCTCATGTCGGCTGGTAAGTCTGCAAGATTCATAATGCCATAGCCTCCGACCTCACTATGGCCTTCATGGTGCTCCCAGCGTGACTGGTTATAAGCGACGGCGAGAAGGACAGATTCAGGTACTCCAAATTCCTTCGCCGCTTTTTCAAAAGCCTTTTGCAAGTGGTGCGCTTCAATGCTGTTTTCTGTTGAGGCTGCAGAAGTTGCGCTTGGTGTAAAGTCAGCGGGGATAGCCAAGAGGCTTGCGGTTAAGGTCAACGTTAAAATGGCTGATGATAGCTTTTTAAATCTCAATGTACTCCCTCCCGTATATAGAAATATATGAAGTTCTTTCTAATAGCTGAAGGGTAATACCTGCACATTACATGTAAAATGATTCCATCGGTTTATAGGTTTTTCTAAAAAAAGGTAATTGGTAGCGGAGTAGAGATAAGAAGAAAGTAGGAGGGATCCAAAGCGATCCGCACAACCGGCAGGCCTTTATCAAAGAAACACATTGGATTAGATGGTAAAATAAAACCATAAGGATAGAATGTCCCTGTTCCACATCACACAAAGTCAGGTGAAGAATATGAGTACAACAGGCATTATTTTGGCAGGAGGGCACTCGAGCCGTATGGGTGAGAATAAGGCTCTGCTAAAAATACAGGGAAAAACAGTGATTGAACGCATCGCAGATTCATTGGCTTCTTATACATCCCAGGTGATCATCGTTGCGAATAAACAGGAAGAATACCGGTTTCTTGGGCTTCCGATAGTCAGTGACAAATGGATAGAAAAAGGGCCGCTTGCAGGAATTCAAGCAGGGCTGTCAGCGACATCAACCTCAAAAAATCTGATTGTTGCCTGTGATATGCCCTTCATATCTGTGGATTTAGGGAGAATTCTGCTAGAAGAACTAAACAGCAGTCAGGCCGCTGTACCGGAAATGGAAGGCCGCCTTCATCCGCTGTTTGCAGCTTACCGAAAAGAAGCTAAAGAAGCGGCTGAACATGCTTTGATGAATAATCAATTAAGAATCCGTGAGTTTTTAAATGAAATAGACACCGCCATATTAAGGGATGAAGAACTGAAGAAAAGAGGTTTTCTAGCCAGGGATGCCTATTTTTTTAATATGAATCATCCGGATGAGTACCAGCAGGCACTGAATATGGCAGCTGAAGAGGAAGGGAAGTCAAATTAAACAACCCGCCATTTCACTTCCGGCACAGGATATGTCAAAATGAAACAAATAAGACTAGAAGAGTTTTTTTCTATAATAAATGAGGTGATTCCATGAATTTTGAGATTTCAAAAGATCCGATCAATATTCAAAGTGTGATCGATAAAGTGGTACAGCGGGAAGCCGGAGCGATTACGACCTTCATCGGAACCGTCCGCGAGCTGACTCACGGCAAAAAAACACTTTACTTAATCTATGAAGCATACGAGTCCATGGCTGTGAAAAAACTGGAGCAGATTGGAACCGAGATAAAAGAACGCTGGAACGGGGCAGAAGTGGCCATTACCCACCGCACAGGCAAGCTGGATATTACCGATGTAGCGGTGGTCATTGCCGTTTCTACTCCACACCGTGCCGATGCTTATGAAGCCAACCGTTATGCGATTGAAAGAATTAAAGAAATTGTGCCGATCTGGAAGAAGGAACATTGGGAAGACGGTGAAGAGTGGATCGGCAACCAGCTGGAAACAGTGGCATATCCAAAAGGGAAACCGGAGGGGGAAGATTTAAATGAATAAAATCATGTTTTTTGCCCATTTGCGGGACCGTGTTGGAGAAGAGTCTGTAACAAGGGATGTCAGCGGCAAAACCGTCGCTGAGCTGAAACAGCTGCTTGAGGAAGAATTCGGGCTGAAGCTTGATTCGGTCATGGCAGCTGTGAATGAAGAATTCGCTTCAGATGATGAAGTCATTCAGAACGGAGATGCGGTTGCTTTTATCCCTCCTGTCAGCGGCGGGTGATGCAGCTTTTCTTTTATAGAGAGGAGGGGCCCTATTGTCTGAAAGGTATTCACGACAGACCCTGTTTGCGCCGATTGGAAAAGAGGGGCAGGAAAAAATCCGCTCCAAGCATGTGCTGATCATCGGCGCCGGCGCACTTGGCTCGGGAAATGCGGAATTGATGGCGCGTTCCGGGGCCGGCAAACTGACGATTATTGACCGCGATTATGTCGAGGAAAGCAATCTGCAGCGTCAGCAGCTTTTTGCAGAAAGCGATGCCGCGGAAAAAATGCCAAAAGCGGCTGCTGCAGAAAAACGGCTGAAACAGATTAATAGCGAGGTTGAGATCTGCGCAATTATTGGCGATGCTACTCCGGAAAAGCTGGAGGAGCTTGCTGAAGGGGTGGATCTGATCCTCGATTCAACTGACAACTTCGAAACCAGAATGGCTATTAATGATATCTCCCAGAAATATTCTATTCCGTGGATTTATGGAGCATGTGTCGGCAGCTTCGGCATGAGCATGACCATCATTCCAGGGAATACGCCATGCATGAATTGTTTATTGAAAAAAATCCCGATCCAGGGAATGACCTGTGACACCGGCGGGATCATTGCGCCTGCTGTACAAATGGTCGTGGCCCATCAGGCGGCAGAGGCACTGAAAATTCTGGCTGAGGACTGGGAAGCGGTTCGGACTTCGATGGTTAGCTTTGATTTATGGCGAAACCAGTATACAAGCATGAAGGTGTCAAAAGCGAAGGATGAAGGCTGCTTATCCTGCGGAAAAGATCGAACCTATCCTTATCTGCAGCAGGAAAACATGATGAAATCCACCGTTCTCTGCGGAAGGGACACTGTTCAGATCCGCCCTCCGAAAGAACTGGGAATCGAGTTCACGGAAATCGCCCGGCAGCTGAAATCGCTCGGCTATCAGGTGAAAGGCAATCCATATCTGCTTTCCGTCGACATGGAGGAGCAGCGGATGGTCCTTTTCAAAGACGGACGCGCCCTGATCCATGGCACAAAGGATTTAGCACAGGCGAAGTCCATTTACCAGCGGATTATGGGGTAAGGTGAAGCTTCAATCAGTGAGTTTGAACTAAACTAGTGCTTATTTATCATATATAACCCTCTGCCTTTTCTGTAAAATAAAGACAAAAGGGCAGAAGAGGATAACAATGATTACATTTATGTATTTTATCGGGTATTTATTTGATCAGCTGTTAGTTAATTTTTTGGGGTTCGTTATGATTTTATATAGTTTTATCATGCCGGTTACGCCATTGTATAAAAACAAGCGTCCTGCCGATTTGATAGTTCATATCAGCCGGATTCTTTTCGCTATCATTCTCCCTTTCCTGAATTTCTTCTACTTTTTATTCAATAGCGGAGATTGGGCGACAGGGAACGGCATGATAGCGCCGGAGCATTTTTATACGTTCATCTGGATTCAGGCAGGGTTGATTGTATTGCCTGAAATGGTATTTTTCATCCTGTCAAAAGTCCATATAACCAGAGTATGGTGGTATGTACTGTACCCGGTTCTGCTTATAGGGTTATGGATTTGGATGTTTTAAGGGCACAAAAAAAAGCGATGAAAAAGTTCATCGCTTTTTTGCTTACTGTCTAGCTCCAGCACCTGCCCCCTCGAGGTGTCGGGGGTGAGCAATGCGCCTCCGCTTTTCTAATTATTTCGCTTCATCTGTACCCACAATAACTAACTTGCCTTCATCCAATACTTTTTCATATTGTTCTGCTTCTACCGTTGTTAACCCAACAGATTCAAATTTTGAACGAAGCTCATCTCCGCGCTTTTTGAAGACATTTCCGACAGAATCGAATAAGCCCTGTTCCTTCATGCCGACTTCGCCTGTATCTGTCGCATCAGATAGGTGCTCGGAGCGATCCTTGTCGTGTGCGAAAATATAGATGTTTTCCTTATTGAATCCTTGGCTTTGCAGCATTCCAATCGCATCAGTAGCTTGTACACCATTTTCGACAACTTCGATTTTATACATATATAACATCCTCCTTAAAAGATTTAGCAGATTTATTCTTAAGGGCAGCTTTTCCTGCCCGTTCTATATATTACATATCCGCTCAGAGATTTTTTAAACATGTAGGCAAGAATGCTGGATTATGGCATGATAGCCAATGGGTATGAGAATAACAGTTCAAATAAGAGGAGGGAGAGTTGGCAAATGAAGCGTATCTTAAGAAATGACTGGCAGGAGATTTTGGCAGAGGAATTCGAGAAACCCTATTATCTTCATCTTCGTGAATTTTTGAAAAAGGAATATGAGGAGCAGATCATTTATCCAAGGCAGGAGGATATTTTCAATGCGCTCCAATATACAGCTTATAAAGATGTAAAGGCAGTGATATTGGGACAGGATCCTTATCATGGGCCGGGGCAGGCACATGGATTAAGCTTTTCGGTTCAGCCTGATGTAAAGCTGCCTCCTTCACTGAAAAATATATTTAAGGAAATGCAGGAAGATCTGGGCTTCGATGTGCCAAATAATGGATATCTATTAAAATGGGCTCAGGAAGGGGTACTGCTCCTGAATACCGTTCTGACCGTCCGCAAAGGGCAGGCGCATTCGCATAAGGGGAAAGGATGGGAAACGTTCACCGACACGGTTATACAAAAATTGAATGAGCGGGAACAGCCCGCTATTTTTATATTATGGGGAAAACCGGCACAGGAAAAAGAAGTGCTGATTGATGCTTCCAAACACTTTATCATAAAATCACCGCATCCCAGCCCGTTTTCGGCCAGAAAAGGGTTCTTTGGGAGCAGGCCATTTTCAAGGACGAATGAAATCTTACAGAAGCTTGGAGAGGAGCCAATTGACTGGCAGATTCCTAATCTCTGATTCGTTTCGCCATGTTTCACGTGAAACATACCGTTTTATGCAAGAAGTGCTCGAAATATGCTCTGTGCACAAAGGAGAAAAACAAATGAGTTCACAGAAGATCGATTGTTTTAAGTGCAAATATTTCTATGTGACCTGGGACCGGAATCATCCAAAAGGCTGCAGGGCCTTTCAGTTTAAAACAAGGCAGCTGCCCTCACTTGAAGTTTTCCGGGCATCCGGCCATCCCTGTTTGCGTTTTGAAAAGAAAACCTGATAAACTTTATATGCCGGTCATACTGGCCGCTTTTAGGCAGGCAGTTTCCCGCCCCGAGTGCCGGGGATGGACAAGGGCTGCTTTTTTATAGAAAGAGGTGTAGAGGGTGAATATCTCTGTTCAGAAGCTTTTAGGGAAAATGGAGAAGGAATTGCTGGAAGCGAAAAGCAGCTCTTCCGACGCCAGAATCAGAGAAAGAGTACAGGCGATCAAGTCGTTATGCGAGCTGGTTTTGGATGAGTCGGATGCAGGCAGTGTGGCTGCTGTTTCGTCTATTAGCCATACATACAATGCGCCGCCAGCAGCTCAGCCAGCGAATCTGCAGCCAAAGAAAATGCAGATGGATGATGAGGCGAATGGCGATTCATTGTTTGATTTTTAATAAAGAGATAAGAGGTGCAGGGGACTATGAAGCTATTTATTATTATTGGGGCAATTAATGCCTTTTTATCAGTTGCATTAGGGGCTTTCGGAGCTCACGGACTTGAAGGAAGAGTGGAGCCGAAGTACTTGGAGACATGGCAAACAGGTGTAACCTATCAGATGTTCCATGCAACAGGACTTTTGATCATTGGCGTTCTGCTTGGCAAGCTGCCGGCAACGTCTTTATTATCCTGGTCGGGCTGGCTGATGGTGATCGGCATCATCCTGTTCTCAGGAAGCTTATATGTGCTGACTTTAACGAAAATCAGCGTGCTTGGTGCTATCACTCCGCTTGGCGGAGTCTCATTCCTTGCGGCTTGGGTGCTGCTGATTATTGCGGCAGTGAAATATTTGTAAAAGGAAGGAGCTTTGACTTGGGGTCAAAGCTCCTTTTTGTTGCGGAAGCTGACCAGTTCCAGACGTGTTCAGCCGTCAGAAGGAAAGCCTTTCCTGTTATCTCGGCGAATATTGTGACATTCCCTGTCCTCCGCCAAATGGATACTCATATTCAATTTCTTCATCAAACGTCACATAGTCTAAGTAGATCATCGGAAGGAGGATGCGCTGGCCTGTTTGAGGATCGCTCAGAATCAGGTGATCCCGCCCGGCCGCCTCAATGAGGCCTTTAAATATTTTGGCGTTCCATTCCGTATTATTCTCAAATGTGGCATATACTGTCGCAAGTTTCCCTTTGTTCAGGCGAAGAATGTTTTCGATATAGGATTGTTCAAGCGGAAGCATTCCCGGAACAGATGGAGCAGCTGCCATGCCGCCCATTCCGCCGCCAGCGCCTGCGCCTGCACCCGGAAACATTCCCCCTGAGCTCGCATTTGGCATGGCTCCGCCTGTTTGTGCCGGCTGAAACTGCGGCTGGCCCTGAAAGTTCTGCGGCATTTGAGTGCCGTCGCTATAACGCTGCTGGTAACCATAATAAGGGTATTGACCATAATTTGATTGACTCAATTTAGTCCCTCCTAAGTATTAAAATCAGCATGTTCTATCCGCGTATTTGAGAATAGACTGCCGGACAGTCCTGCGGGTTGAATTTAAAATAGAAACTCACTATTTCATTACTATGTAAGGGCATATTCTTTTATAACCGGAAGAAAAAGAAAAACTCCCGGCCGAAGCCGGGAGCTTTCATCATTATATGTGAAGGAACTTTTCTACTTTGTCCTCTTCCAGGATGTTTCCAACGAAGAAAGAGCCGAATTCGCCGTAGCGGGCACTTACTTCATCAAAGCGCATTTCATATACAAGCTTTTTAAATTGAAGAACATCGTCAGAGAAAAGGGTAACGCCCCATTCGTAATCATCGAAGCCAACAGAGCCTGTGATGATCTGTTTTACCTTGCCGGCATACTGGCGGCCGATCATGCCATGGCTGCGCATCATATTGCGGCGGTCTTCCATAGGAAGCATGTACCAGTTGTCATTGCCCTGGCGGCGCTTGTCCATCGGATAGAAGCAGACATGCTTCGCTTTTGGCAATTCAGGATAAAGGCGTGCCAGGATCTGCGGATTCTGGTATGGATCTTCTCCTGCAGGCAGGTAGTTGCTCAGCTCGACAACAGACACATATGAATGAACCGGAATCGTGAATTCAGCTAATTTTGATTTGTTGAATTCGTTTTCAATTTCATTCAGCTCTTCCATTGTAGGCCTTAAGATCATCATCATAAAATCAGCTTTTTGGCCGACAATTGTATAAAGGGCATGACTGCCGTTTTTCTCGCTTTGTGTTGTGTTCCACTTGTCCACTAGGGCCATAAATTCGTGGATCGCTGCCTGGCGCTCTTCGCTGGGTACCATTTTCCAAGTTGTCCAATCAACTGTGCGGAAGTCATGTAAACAATACCAGCCATCAAGCGTTACTGCTGCTTCACTCATTATAATCACTCCTAATATGTACTGAAATTCTCATCCCTACTATACCATAGTTTCTCCAATTAACATGTGTACAAAACTTGAAATGTTGGAATTCCTGGTATGTACCTGTCACCAGCATTAAAACCCGTTTACAAAGAGGGCATTATGGATATCTTAAAAAAGGTATGAAGATGCGCCAGCAGAAGGTTATTTATTATTGGAAATTTACCGAAAACAAAAACATTTTATTTGGAAACGCTAACAGCGGGTGAACTCCTTGAAATTCTTAGGATGAAGAGTATTCTAAGGGAGTATATAGGAGAATTTCTATTAATTTGTACGGAAAAATTATGGCCGTAGGAGGAATTAGCATGAGTGACTTATTCACAGTATTGAAAGAAAAAGTAACAGGACAGAATTTACGAATCGTTTTTCCGGAAGGACAGGATGAGCGTATTTTAGCGGCTGCCGGCAGATTGGCTGCAGAAAAAATCATCACTCCAATCCTGATCGGAAACATCGCGGAAATTGAAGCGAAAGCAAAAGACATGGATATCAGCCTGGATTCAGCTGAAATTTATGACCCAAGCAACTTTTTAATGATGGATGAGCTTGTGGCTGCATTTATTGAAAGACGCAAAGGCAAAGCGACAGAAGAAGATGCGCGCAGAATCCTTCTGGATGAAAACTATTTCGGTACCATGCTTGTCTATGCGAACAAAGCAGACGGCCTAGTGAGCGGTGCAGCGCATTCAACAGCTGATACAGTGCGCCCGGCACTGCAAATTATTAAAACGAAAGAAGGCGTGCGCAAAACATCAGGTGTCTTCATCATGGTCCGTGACGATGAGAAATATGTTTTTGCCGATTGTGCCATCAACATCTCACCTGACAGCCAGGACTTGGCGGAAATTGCGATTGAAAGTGCCAAGACAGCCAGGATGTTCGATATCGAACCGCGTGTAGCAATGCTCAGCTTCTCCACAAAGGGCTCTGCCAAGTCTCCGGAAACGGAAAAGGTTTCAGCAGCACTTGAAGCAGCTAAGATTCGTGATCCGCTATTGATCATAGATGGGGAATTCCAGTTTGATGCGGCATTTGTTCCATCTGTAGCAGAGAAAAAAGCTCCGGATTCACCAATTCAGGGTGATGCGAATGTATTTGTTTTCCCTAGCCTGGAAGCCGGCAACATCGGCTACAAAATTGCCCAGCGCCTTGGAAACTTCGAGGCAGTGGGACCAATTCTTCAAGGCTTGAACCGCCCGGTTAATGACCTGTCCCGCGGCTGCAACGAGGAAGATGTCTATAAGCTTGCTTTAATTACAGCAGCTCAGGCTTTAAATCAATAATACAGCAGTTTAGAAGCCGGTCCCTTGTGACTGGCTTTTTTGCTATAATGTATCTGGATATGGCCAGTGGCCGATAAAACTGTAGTTTAGGCCGATAAACTAGCTGATTTAACTTTGGAATGGATACTTAATAGATAATTTCTGCCGATTAACTCTAAATATCGGCAAAAGGGGATCAAATAAAGATGAATTCGCAACAAGATTTGCTTTTTCAGGAAGACTGGCGGGTTATTGACCAGTCTGCTGCGGGAATCCACTTAAATGCCCTGCACTCATTCGGAATGGATGATACGCTCTGTGCTTCTGTCGGAGCCGGTGCGGCGCCTGCCACTGCGAGGACATGGGTGCATCACAATACGATCGTGCTCGGCATCCAGGATACGAAGCTGCCTTTTTTGAATGACGGCATTCACTTTCTAAAAAGCCGGGGGTATGAAGTGATTGTCCGAAACTCCGGCGGCCTGGCCGTTGTCCTGGATCAGGGGGTCCTGAATATTTCGCTGATTTTTCCTGAAAGGGAAAAGGGAATTGATATCAACCGCGGCTATGATGCGATGTGGATGCTCATCCAGGAGATGTTTTCCGATTTTCATAAAGAAATAGAAGCCCGGGAAATTGTCGGCTCCTATTGCCCGGGAAGCTATGATTTAAGCATCGGGGGACAGAAGTTTGCAGGCATTTCGCAGAGGCGCCTCCGCAATGGCGTAGCTGTGCAAATCTATCTGTGTGTGGATGGAAGCGGAAGTGAGCGTGCCGATCTGATTGGCAAATTCTACTCTCTTGCTAAAAAAGAAGAACAGACGAAATTCCAATACCCTGAAATTCAGCCGGCTGTCATGGCATCACTGTCGGAATTGCTGGGGACAGAGCTGACGGTTCAGGATGTGATGCTCCGCTTTCTCCAATCCTTGAAAAAGAAATCCGGCCGCCTTTATGCAGGGCAGCTGACAAATGAGGAGGCAGGCCTGTTTGAGGGCTATTCCCGCCGTGTAATGGATCGGAATGAGAAAGTGCTTGGCAGCGAATAAATAAAAGAAGAGCCGCAGTCGATATCGATCTGCGGCCCTCCTTGAAAGGAATTGCTGCCATTTTCTCCTGCTCCCGATGCCGGAAAGAGTTTTGAACTTTGATAACTGTCTAGCTCCAGCGCCTACCCCCTCGAGGTCATAAGCTTGTCTAGTTGCGGCTCCTAGGGACTCGAGACATAAGCCAATCCCTTCCAGAAGGAAAGAGCACCTTCTTACAGGGCTCGTCTTATGCTTGAGGCCCACAGGATGTGGGTCATGCAGGCGTTGCCGCAGGACGTGGCGTACTTAGTCTGCGTTCCTTCGTGAGCAAGGCGCTTCCGCTTTTCTTATTCCGCGACTCTCTCCAAATTGCCGTTGCGGTCCATTTTAAACTTGGATGCCGGCCTTTCTTCTTCATCAAACAGAACAAAATTGCGGGCTCTGTTCATGATTTTCATCAGTGTCTCGTAATCTTCCTGAATGGTTACCGTATTCTGCTCCAGCTTGCCGATTTTGCTCTCAAGCTCTTCATTTTGGCTTCTGAGATCCGCATTTTCGCGCTTTAATCTTTCATTCTCATTCTTTAGTATATCAACCTGAATACCCGAATGATTCAATGTTTGCAAGTATGCGATAACGGTATCCATATCCAGCTGTGCAGGTGCCGTGTAAACCGGCTCTGAATAGGTGTAGGATGGAACCGTTTCTGTCTGCACAATTGCTTCATCCTCTGTGCGCTCCTCGTAAAAGTCTGCCGGTGACGGCGGTACGATCGCATTTGTCTGAACTGGCGCTGCTGAGACCTCCTGCATCGTCGGAACTGGCGGAGAGTATAAGAGTTTCTTCTTGCCGCCCTGATCCTTTCCTAGCATTCTTTGTCTCTGCTTGCGCTGTTTTTTGGCCAGCCCTAGCGCTTTTTCATATTGATGCCTCACCACAGCGTTCCAGCGGAATCCGCATGCCGCCGAGGTGCGGTTCAGCTTGTCCCCAACTTCCTCAAATGCGTTTAACTGTGTGCTGCCTTCCCTCACATGCCGCAAAACGGTCTCTGCCAGCAATAAATCGTTTTCATCTGTCCAAGCGTCCTGACGTATTTTCATATAACCTCAACTCCCTAAATATTACTTTTTGCTGTTGCCTTAGTTAAAGGATGGACAAACCTTGCAGATTTTATACAAAGGTGATTAAAAGGATAGTAGATTATTTTAAAAATTTTTATTTTCGCTAGATACGTATGGCAGTTTTGTGAAGTTTACTAAGATTCACCACTCAAGTTAATGATTACAGCTTGCAATGAAGATCGATTAGTTTTAAAATAGCCTGTAGCAGTTGGGCAGGGCAGTCCTTTACTTTGAATAGGAATGCCGTGCAGCGGACATGCTTTAACGAAGAAGATACTCAGGCCAAATAGCGCCGGGATTATATAAAAGATTGACCGCAGAAAGGGTTGTACGAAGATGGCAAACGAATTCCGTGTTTGCGACGATTGTCAGGCAGTAAATCTGAAGACATTGGTACCGCGATTAAAAGAAATAGATCCAGAAGCAAAAATTGACGTCGGCTGCCAGTCCTATTGCGGACCAGGCCGCAAAAAAACATTTGCTTTCGTCAATAACCGTCCCCTTGCCGCACTGACGGAAGAGGAATTGATGGAGAAAATTAATAAAAAGCTGAAAAAATAAAGATCACCCTGACTCCTGTTCTGAGGTGATTTTATTTTTTGCCTGAGTTTATGATTTAATCCTGATTGGTAAATAGACTTAGGAGGCAATATTGTTTTTAGAAAAGTCGAAAAATATTTCTTGGCCAGATGATTGATGTATCGCGGTTTCTGTCGAACAGCCATGAAAAACGGTGAATTTTGTGATGAATTGACACTATAATCGGGATATAATAAGTTTACGCCAGAAAATGGGAAACAACAGGTTCGGAGTGCGTGGAAACAGGAAAAGCGGAGGGTACGGAATGGCATATTCAGCGGAAAAGTTAAATGAGGAAAAAGTATTCAAAGATCCCGTTCATCGGTACATACACGTCAGGGACAGAGTCATCTGGGATTTAATCGGGACAAAAGAGTTCCAGCGCCTCAGAAGAATTAAGCAGCTCGGGACAACTTATTTAACCTTCCATGGTGCTGAGCATAGCCGCTTTAATCACTCGCTCGGAGTTTACGAGATTGTGCGCCGCATTTCCGACGATGTCTTTTTGGGAAGGCCGGAATGGGATGAAGAAGACCGTATCCTGACTTTATGCGCGGCACTTCTCCACGATTTGGGGCACGGTCCGTTCTCGCACTCTTTTGAAAAAGTATTCGACCTGGATCATGAACATTATACGAGGGCGATCATTCTCGGAGACACCGAGGTTCATCATGTCCTTACAAGGGTAAGTGCCGATTTTCCGCAGAAAGTGGCGGATGTGATTGCCAAAACGTCTAAGAATAAGCTGGTCGTCAGCCTGATTTCCAGCCAGATTGATGCGGACCGGATGGATTATCTGCAGCGGGACGCTTATTTTACCGGTGTCAGCTATGGCCATTTTGACATGGAGCGGATTCTGCGCGTCATGAGGCCGCGGGAAGACCAGGTCGTGATCAAGCAGAGCGGGATGCATGCTGTTGAGGATTACATAATGAGCCGCTATCAAATGTATTGGCAGGTGTATTTCCATCCGGTAACCCGGAGTGCAGAGGTCATCTTGACGAAAATCCTGCATCGCGCAAAAGATCTGCATGAACAGAAATACAAATTTAAATATGATCCGATCCATTTTTATTCTTTATTCAATGGAGAAATCACTCTTGAGGATTATATAAAGCTTGATGAAGCTATTATTCTTTATTATTTTCAGATGTGGCAGGAGGAAGAAGATCCGATTCTGAAGGATCTCTGCTGCCGCTTTATGGACAGGAATTTATATAAATACGTCGAATTCGACCCGGCGAAAGAATACAAGAAGCTGGCAGAGTTGTCTGCATTGTTTAAAAAGGCAGGCATGGATCCTGAATATTACCTGGTTGTCGATTCTTCATCGGATTTGCCTTATGATTTTTACCGTCCGGGCGAGGAAGAAGAAAGACTGCCGATTCATCTGCTGCTGAAAAATGGGGATATCCGCGAGCTTTCCCGTGAATCTGAGATTGTAGATGCCATTTCCGGGAAACGCCGAACGGATCATAAGCTGTACTTTCCGGCTGATTTTATTGCAGACGACAGCAAAAAGCCAAACATTAAAAAGCAGATTAAAATGCTGCTGGAAATCGACTAAAACATAGATACGGGAAAAAACGGAGTAGGAGATGAAGAGCTTTGTTAAAGGATCACGCCAAACTAATGCACGCCATTGCAGTCTCTGAAGAAATCGTGGGACGGAAAAAGCTGCAGAAAATGATTTATATCGCCAAGAACATCGCCTTTCCCTTTCAGGAAAGATTTCAATTTCACTTTTATGGGCCATATTCGGAAGAATTGACACTAAGGGTCGAAGAACTTTGCAACATGGGATTCTTAAACGAAGTAAAGGAAAAAAAGGGCGGCTACTATCAGTATCGCTATACCCTTACTGAAACCGGCAAGGAATTTTTGGGCATCAACGCAGTCGAGATGCCGAGCCTCCAGGACTGCCTGCTCGATATGAACGGCCAGAATGCCAGATTCCTTGAACTCGTCTCAACGGTCCTTTATTTCAATGACCTGCCTAAGGAAGAAGTGAAAGAAAAAGTCTTTACCCTGAAAAGCAAACAGCGCTACACGGATGAAGAAGTGGAACAGGCGTATCAATATATTGAAAGCTTAAGAGAAAAAGCCGGGCTGCATTGAGCGCCCGGCTTTGTTTTTTGCTGAAAAAGTCTTACCGCACATAAATAGTTTTATGCGCGCTGAAATTGGGCTGACCGCACAGAAAAATTTTTATGCGAAAGTAAAACCGTGCTATGCGCAAATAAAACCGCTCATGATGCAAAAACTCATAGAAAAAGGCAGTCTCTGTTATAGGAAACTGCCTCTTTTTACGCAATTCTACTGGTCGCTTAAGCGTTTTCCGCCGACAGCATAGTGATTTTTGGACATTTCTTCGATAAATACGACGATTTTGTCTTCTGGTGCTCCAGTTGTTTCACTGACGGCCGCTGTTACTTTTTCAGCGAGCGCTTTTTTCTGTTCCTCAGTACGGCCTTCAAGCATTTTTACGGTTACATATGGCATTTCTTTTCCTCCTCATTATGTATGCTTGTTTGTATTTTTCCACTTTTTCCTGCAATGTGCAAGCCTGATTCCCTTTGACCAGGCGTTCATGTATACTTTTAGGTAAATAGCAGCGGCTTTTCCTACATAGTATGTATAAATAAAGCCTGGCATTTAGCCGGCAGGAGAGGGAGTTTTGGCTTTTGGAACAATTTTTGGCGTTTTCTCTCAGGGAGATTCCCTATGTGGCGGTAACATTGATGATTGCCTTTACGGTTCATGAATTTGCCCACGCCTATATGGCTTATAAGTTTGGGGATTCCACTGCAAAAAACCAGGGAAGGTTAACGTTAAATCCCATGCAGCATCTGGATCCGATTGGGACGATCCTGATTTTTATTGCAGGTTTCGGATGGGCCAGGCCTGTACCGGTCAACCGCTTCTTTTTCAAAAATCCGAGGCTTGCCGGGATCTCTGTCTCCATTGCGGGGCCGATATCCAATCTGGTGATGGCTGTTCTGGGCTTTTTCATCTGGTATGCCCTTGCCGGAACCGGACTCGCAGCTTCGTTTCCAGCGTTTGTGGCAGATTTCCTGAATATCTTTATTCAGCTGAATTTAGTGCTGTTTGTATTCAACCTGCTGCCGTTTCCGCCGCTCGATGGCTACAGAATTATTGAGGATTTGGCGCCGGCCCATATTCGCCCGAAAATGACCCGGTTTGAGGCATATGGCTCCGTAATTTTCCTGATTCTTGTCATTACCCCGCTGGATCAATACACCATCCAGCCGATATTTAACACCGTATTGCCGGTTCTCGCGAGCGGCCTAAATGATTTTTTCTATGAATTATTTATGACATAATAATAAGAACCCAGTACTTGCATAGGAGGACGTGAAGATGGAAGAAAAAAAGAAAAAGAAAGTCGATTTTAATATTATCAAGAGCGACCCGACAGATGGACATGGCGGATTCGGGGTCGGTACCCTGAGCCTTGATAATGTGACACCGGTCATCATTGATGTGGATGCCGGGGAGGCGTCTATTGAAGTGGGTGCCATGCATGCGCGCAGTCCAGTGGAAAAAGGCATCAAGTTTTTGAAAAGCAAAGAGGAAGTGCCCAACGGAAAACCGTACTGGCTGATTTGGATTACCATTGACCGCAAAGAGGGAGGCGCCTACTATGCAGGCGTTACGGCCTGCGAAATGACGGTCGACAGGGAGATTCGCCGGGGCTATAAATCGCTTCCCGAGCATGTGAACCGCATGGATAAATCGATTAAAAGACATATCATCGTGGATCATATGGACGAGAAGTCCAAGAAAGTGCTGGCCGATTTCCTGAAAAACCATGACGCAGGCATGTGGGAAAGGTCGGCGGAACAGCTAAAAACAGATTTACAAGCCATTTAGAAAAAAAGTCTAATTTTGTGACGAAATTGTGACATTTTTTTGACGTGATTTTCTAACTACTTGTACAATTCCCGTAAAAAAAGTAAACTAATTAACAGTGTGAAGGCACAGTATAGCACTAGGACACGAAAAACCCCGGGATTCGGACCCCGGGGTTTTTCATTTTTTATTCATTAAGGTGACAGGTACCTATACCAGTTGAAGGAAGTGGTATAGGTACCTGTCACCACCGGAACAGTTTCTTATACCAAGGTGTCTCCGGCTTCTTTTCAGGCTGCTCTGGTTTTTCCTCTTTTTTGTGGTTCAGGTGGTCTGTACAGTATTCCGCAGGTTCTGTGCCTTCTGCGAAGTAGGTAAGGCGCTTGACGGGGCAGTTTTCCCCGGCTATTTTTCCGTTGGCCGGGTCGATGTAGACGCCGGCTGTACCTTTAGGTGCCTTGAATTCCTTGGCCGGCTTCCCTTTATGGGCTTCTTCCATGAACCGGATCCAAATGTTCTTGGCATACGTTTTTTCAACGGTTTTTGTAATGACCTGGCCTTTATCATAGCCGGTCCATACTGCGGTAACCAGCTGAGGTGTAAAGCCTGCCATCCAGCTGTCCGTTTCGGTTGAGCCCGACTTGCCTGCATATGGGCGGGTCATATCATTGATAACGGTGCTGCCGGTTACCTGGGCATAGCCGTTCAGCTTCCGGTCAAAGATTCCAGTCATCATATGTGTCATGACGAAGGCGAGATCAGGCTTCAGAACCTTCATCTGGAATGGCTTCTGCTCGTAAATGACTTCGCCTTTATGATTTTCCACTCGCTTAATCAGCACCGGCGATACCTTCTTCCCGCCGTTGGCAAACATGCTGTAGGCATTAGCCAGCTCAATGACTCTCATACCCGATGTGCCGAGTGCCAAAGAAGGAACCTTCGCCATTTTAGAAGTGATGCCAAATTTCTTAGCTGTATTGACAAGCGTCTCTTCTCCTAAAAATAAGTGGGTCTTCACTGCATACACATTGTCAGATAAAGCCAGGGCCTGGGCCATGGTAATATCGTCATCCGCATATTTGCTGTTGAAGTTATGCGGCGTATAGTCCGGTGTGCCGTCTTCGAAGCGGAATGTCGTCTGCTCGCTTCGGATTGGAGTGGATGGGGTGAATCCCTGCTCCAATGCTGCGTAATAAAGCAGCGGCTTGATCGTCGATCCCGGCTGCCTGACGGCCTGGACTGCCCGGTTAAAGGGACTCTCCTCATAATCCCGGCCGCCGACCATCGCCTTGACGTAGCCGTTTTTCGGATTCATGGCCACAACTCCGACCTGAATCTCCGAGTCTTGTGAAATCATCTTATCTACTGTTTCTTCCGCGATTTCCTGTTCCTTCAGATCCAAAGTGGTATAAACCTTCAATCCGCCCAATTCAATGGTCCGGTCATCCAGCTTCAGCTGCGTTTTAAGAGCATTGCGGACCGCATCCTGGAAATAGGGGGCTGTTTTCGCTCTCGGGTGCATGTGCTCTCCGACCAGCTCAAGCTCCTCTGCCGCAGCAAGATCCGCCTCCTTTTGGCTGACCATCCCATTCTTCACCATCGTCTGCAGAATCACCCTCTGCCGCTGTTCTGCTTTTTCCGCTGATGCAAATGGCGAATAAATGCCAGGACCCTTAGGGATTCCGGATAAAATGGACGCCTCAGCCAATGTAAGATCACTGGCATCCTTCCCAAAATAAAACTGGCTTGCTGCCTGTGCGCCATAAGCTCCATTGCCGTAATAAATCGTATTTAAATAGCCTTCAAGGATTTCCTTCTTCGTATAATTCATCTCAAGCCTTATGGTATAAAAAGCTTCAAGCAGCTTCCGCTTCCAGGTTTTTTCGTGCTCGAGAAACAGGTTGCGGGCATACTGCTGGCTGATGGTGCTGGCCCCCTGAACCTTAGCCATTGCTTTGAGGTCAGCGAGCGCGGCACCGGCAATTCTTTTATAATCAAAGCCATTGTGATCGAAGAAATTTTTATCCTCAATCGAAACCGTCGCATCAACCAGATGCGGGCTGATATCATCAAGAGGTGCCCAGTAGCGCTTTTGCCCGTTGTGGCTTTCTCCAATCACCGTGCCATCCTCAGAGAAAAATAAAGTCGACTGCGGAACAGCGAGCGGCGGCGGTCCCAGGATTTTGGCATATACCAGAATGCCCCCAATCATCACAGCGGCTAAAGCCATTCCTATTAAGCTAATAATGAGAAATGCACGCAAATATTTCATTGTTTTTCTGAAACGCTGATCGGTCATTAACTCCAAGTGTGGCACCCCCTGAATCTTTCTAAGTGCAATGCGAAAAATAAAATAAACATAAGTACATAACTTTAGTATTGAAAAAAGAGTCCGATTTTAAACATCTTCTCTATTAAAAAGCGAAATTTTTCTTGCAATTTTGCTAGATTCATCTATACTTTTTCTGTGTTTGTTATTTGCATGTTAGGGAAGTATAAAAGATGAAAATGCTTTTTGCTGCTCTTTAGTGATAATTCATTTTTTTATGGAAGGAATGATTAAAGAATGGGACTTTGGTTTACAGAGAAACAAACAGAGAACTTTGGCATTACGATGAAGGTGAAGCGTACTTTACATACAGAACAGACAGAATTCCAGAAGCTAGATATGGTGGAAACAGAAGAGTGGGGCAATATGCTGCTTCTTGATGACATGGTTATGACTTCAATCAAGGATGAGTTTGTGTACCATGAGATGGTTGCGCACATTCCTTTGTTCACACATCCAAACCCTGAAAACGTTCTTGTAGTAGGCGGAGGGGACGGCGGCGTTATCCGTGAAGTCCTTAAGCACCCAAGCGTGAAAAAGGCGACTCTTGTAGATATCGACGGAAAGGTAATTGAATACTCAAAGAAATTCCTTCCTGAGATTGCAGGCAAGCTTGATGACCCGCGCGTAGATGTACAGGTGGGCGATGGCTTCATGCACATTGCTGAAAGCGAAAATGAGTATGATGTAATCATGGTTGACTCAACTGAGCCGGTAGGACCTGCGGTAAATCTATTCACAAAAGGCTTCTATGCTGGAATCTCTAAAGCCTTAAAAGAAGACGGCATCTTTGTGGCCCAGTCTGACAACCCTTGGTTCAAAGCGGACCTTATCCGCAACGTACAGCGCGATGTGAAAGAAATTTTCCCAATCACTCGTCTTTACACTGCGAATATCCCTACTTACCCAAGCGGCATGTGGGCATTCACAATCGGATCTAAAAAATACGATCCATTAGAAGTAAGCGAAGATCGCTTCCATGAGATTGAAACAAAATACTATACTAAAGAATTGCATAAAGCGGCATTTGTTTTGCCTAAATTTGTTGCAGACTTAGTGAAGTAATGGACAGGCTGCTATTCAGAGCAGCCTTCCTGAATACAGAAAAAGTGAGGGATGACCTTGGTGCGTTTTGATGAAGCCTATTCAGGCAATGTGTTTATTAAAAGCCATCCTAGTTATGAGGAAAGTGAAGCAGTCATTTATGGAATGCCGATGGACTGGACAGTCAGCTATCGTCCGGGATCCCGTTTCGGCCCTGCCCGCATCCGCGAAGTGTCCATCGGGCTTGAAGAGTACAGCCCGTACCTGGACCGTGAGCTGGAAGAGGTAAAATATTATGATGCCGGCGATATTCCGCTGCCATTCGGAAATCCGCAGAAAAGCATCGATATGATTGAAGAGTTTATTGATCAGCTTCTGGCTGAGGGTAAATTCCCGCTTGGCATGGGAGGAGAGCATCTGGTTTCCTGGCCTGTCATCAAAGCGATGTACAAGAAATATCCGGATCTGGCGATTATCCACATGGATGCCCATACGGATCTTCGGGTGGATTATGAAGGGGAGCCATTATCCCACTCAACTCCAATCCGCAAAGCAGCTGACCTGATTGGGCCAGGCAATGTCTATTCTTTTGGCATCCGTTCCGGCATGAAAGAAGAATTCCAATGGGCGAAGGAAGTCGGCATGCACATCTCGAAATTCGAAGTGCACCAGCCATTGAAGGAGATTCTTCCGAAGCTTGCCGGCCGTCCGGTCTATGTAACGATTGATATTGATGTTTTAGACCCTGCCCATGCGCCGGGAACAGGCACAGTCGATGCAGGCGGCATCACTTCAAGAGAGCTTCTTGCTTCTATTCATGAAATTGCCCATTCAGATGTTAACGTTGTTGGAGCCGACCTTGTCGAGGTGGCGCCAATTTATGACCCATCTGAACAAACGGCCAACACAGCCAGCAAACTGATCCGGGAAATGATTCTTGGATGGGTGAATAAAAAATAACGGGGACCTCGGTCTCCGTTTTTTTATTCGGCAAATTTCGGGGGGTGCCTGTCTAGCTCCACAAGGAACGCTTCGACAGCATCATCATCGCACGACTAAAAGCGTTAGTTTTTAGGAGGAGCGCCTACCCCCTCGAGGTCACAAGCTTGTCTAGTTGCGGCTCCTAGGGACTCGAGACATAAGCCGATCCCTTCCAGAAGGAAAGAACACCTTCTTGCAGGGCTCGTCTTATGCTTGTCGTCCCTGGACAGTCGCCTTCACTTTTCAGACAATCCTCCCAAAAAGGCAAAGGACGCCTTTCCGTGAGGCTCGTCTTGTGCTTGTCGGGGGTGGGCCAGGCGCTTCCGCTTTTCAAACTGTCACCAGCTCCTTGCACTTTCCCCATCAAATATTTATACTTATATAGTTATATATGATGAAAAGGATGTGTTGCCGTTGTCCAGTCGCTCAGCGGAACAAATGCCTGTGAAGATTAATGTGAAGACAGATATTCGCAGTGGAGGCAGCAAAGAGACTTTTGAATTGACTGCTTTTGGCCGATACTATATAAAAGATTCCGCCCGTTTCCTTCAGTATGATGAAGTGATGGAAGAGGGAACAGTTAAGACGATTATAAAAATGTCCGATGCAGACGGGCTGATTTTACGAAGCGGCGCCGTGAAAATGAGGCTCCCTTTCAGAATGAATAAAAAGCTCCGCGGCAGCTACGAGACGCCGTATGGAGTGTTTGAGATGGGTACGGTGACCAAGCGGTTGGCCCATCAATATGATGGCGACTCCGGCGAAGGTTCGATTGATATTTTATACGACCTGAAAATGCAGGGATCCCAGGCAGGTACATACCATTTGGCGATTACGTTTGAGGAGGAGAACAATGAACATAGTTGAACAGGTGCAAGGCAAATTAAAGCAGGAAATTAAGGATGCGGTTGTAAAAGCCGGTTTGGCAGCGGAAGAGCAGATTCCCGATGTGATTCTTGAAATCCCGAAGGAAAAGTCGCATGGCGATTATTCCACGAATATGGCGATGCAGCTGGCGCGAGTGGCCAAAAAGGCGCCAAGAATGATTGCAGAAGAGCTTATTGCTTCTTTTGACAGCTCAAAAGCTTCCATTGAAAAAATTGAAATTGCCGGACCTGGCTTTATCAATTTTTACATGAATAATTCTTATCTGACTGACCTGATTCCGGCCGTTCTGGAAGCAGGAGATCAGTATGGAGAAACAACAGTTGGCAACAATCAGAAGATCCAGGTGGAGTTTGTTTCCGCTAACCCGACAGGGGACCTGCATCTTGGACATGCCCGCGGAGCAGCTGTCGGCGACTCTCTATGCAACATTTTAGACAAAGCCGGCTACGATGTGTCCCGTGAGTACTATATCAATGATGCCGGAAACCAGATCAACAATCTGGCTCTATCAGTTGAAGCCCGTTATTTTCAGGCTCTTGGCTTAGAAAAAGAAATGCCTGCTGACGGCTATCATGGCGAAGACATCATCGGCATCGGCAAAAAGCTCGCTGAGGAGCACGGCGATAAATATGTAAATGCGGATGAAAAAGAGCGTTTTGACTTTTTCCGTGAATACGGCTTGAAATATGAAATGGCGAAGCTTAAGCAGGATCTTGAAGATTTCCGCGTTCCATTCGATGTCTGGTATTCGGAAACATCCCTTTATCATAATGGCAAAATCGACACAGCTCTTCAGGCATTAAAGGATAACGGCCACATTTACGAGGAAGAGGGCGCAACATGGTTCCGTTCCACCACTTTCGGTGATGACAAAGACCGTGTCCTTATTAAAAATGACGGCTCTTACACGTATCTGACTCCAGATATCGCTTACCATAAAGACAAACTTGAAAGAGGCTTTGAAAAGCTGATCAACATTTGGGGCGCTGACCACCATGGCTACATTCCGCGCATGAAGGCGGCCATCCAGGCTCTTGGTTATGACCGTGATGCTCTTGAAGTCGAGATCATCCAGCTTGTACATCTGTACAAAAACGGCGAAAAAATGAAGATGAGCAAACGTACCGGCAAAGCTGTAACAATGCGTGACCTTGTAGAAGAAGTAGGACTGGACGCAACACGCTATTTCTTCGCGATGAGAAGTGCGGATACACATCTTGATTTCGACCTTGATCTGGCTGTATCCCAATCCAATGAAAACCCTGTTTACTATGCACAGTATGCACATGCGCGTATTTCCAGCATTCTGCGCCAGGGTGAAGAACAGGGCATGTCTGCTGAAGCGGCAGATTACTCCCTGATTTCTGCGGAAAAGGAAATCGACGTTCTGAAGAAAATCGGCGAATTCCCGCAGGCTGTCGGCGAAGCAGCGCAAAAGCGCATGCCGCACAGAATTACGAACTATATTTATGAACTGGCTTCCTCTTTCCACAGCTTCTATAATGCTGAAAAAGTATTGGATGCGGAAAATCCGGAAAGAACGAAAGCCCGTCTGGCACTGATCAAAGCGGTTCAGACTACTTTAAAGAACTCACTGAAATTAATCGGCGTATCTGCTCCGGAAAAAATGTAATGATGGAAGCTGGCACTTATTGGTGCCGGCTTTTTTCATGTTTTAGACGAAAAAGGGAAAGCTAAAGCCATATGTTTAAGGGTATTGTGAAACTGGTAAAACATAGTAGGTCATTTTAGGAGGGTCTCATGAAAATCGTTCTATTATCTATTCTTACAGGATTTGTAGTCGGATTCGTCTTTGCTTTCATGAAGCTGCCGATTCCCGCACCGCCAGCGCTTCCCGGGATTATGGGAATTGTCGGCATTTATCTTGGGTTTAAAGCATATGAAGTGGTTCTGCCCTGGCTGCAGGGGATATTGAGATAGATTGGGAAAGGATGTCCGAGGGAGTTTTGGGCATCCTTTTTGGTTTAAATGTGAACTTTGCAAATAGATCTGGAATGTCTGCAAATAAACATAGGAAATCAGCAAATAGATCCGGGATTTTTGCAAATAAACCTGGGAAATCAGCAAATAGATTCGGAAAACTACAAACAAACCCCGCAAAAACCGAAATCCAGACAGCAAACCGAAAGCTAAGGAGCAATTCTCAAAAAAGTAGTCAGCAAACCAGCCAAATCAGCAGCCAAATGATAAATTTAGGAACTAACCTGTCAAAACCGCCAAAAAAACACCGCATGTTACTTCCGGACGAGCATATCATGGTAAAAACCCTTCCGGAAAGGACATGCCCGCCCATGAAGCCACAGTTTGCAGCCTCACTTTATGCAACCATTTCGATCAGTTTTTGGGGAGTCTCTTTTGTCTCCACAAAAGCGGTTTTGGATAAGCTGGACCCTTATACTTTAATCATGCTCCGGTTTGCCATCGGAGCCGCTTTTCTGCTCCTTGTGCTTCTCTTGAAAAGATATCCGCTCCGGATTCCGCTTGAATATATTCCCCATTTAATTGTTCTCGGTGTACTTGGCGTTTTCATCCATCAGGTCATCCAGGTCACAGCCTTAGAGACGATAGACGCCTCCTCTGCGGGATGGATTATTTCTTTTTCACCTGTATTTACTGTGCTTCTCTCCATGATCTTTCTTCATGAAAAATTGACATTCCTTAAGACACTGGGCATTATAACTGCGATTTCCGGCGTGCTCATGGTAACGGGAGCGAGGAGCGGTCAGACGCTGGGATTTGCTTTAAATATAGGATATTTCCTAATGATTCTAAGTACACTGAATTGGGCCGTATATTCCATCCTGGTAAAAAAACTGCACATTAAGCTGCCTTCCCTTGTGGTCACATTTTATATGAGTCTGCTTGGGTGCATGCTGACGATTCCCTTTTTATTGAGAGATAGGGGATGGGAGAAATTCCATCTATTATCTGGTTCTGAATGGGCCCATATAATATTTCTGGGCATATTTGTTTCAGGGATCGGCTATTGGTACTGGTCCAAGGCACTCGAGGTTTTGGAAGCCTCCAAGGTATCGATGTTTATCTATATGGAGCCGTTATTTACCCTTATTGCGGCCATTCTTCTGCTTCGTGAAAAAATTTTCTTCATAAGCAGTATGGGCGGAATCATAATTATTATAGGAGTGATCATGGTGAATGGTCAGCTGAAATATTTTTCAGGGAGAAAACGATAATCCACATGAAAAGGGGGAATCGTTTAATGATTGAACGGTTTCAAAGCATTTTGGCTTCTTTAAAATCACCCTCTGCAGATGAACTAAAAATAGCTTTGGCCTCACTGAATATCAGGCTTGATGACCTGGTTCCACACCTGCAGCCGCCAGATGGAAAACCCTATTACCGCAAGCTGCTTTATCAAAATGATGAAGTGGAGCTGCTCGTTATGAACTGGTCGGATATCGAATGCGCTCCGCATGATCATGGAAACTCAAAGGGATGGATTCAAGTGTTAAATGGAGATTCGGAAAACACTGTTTTTGAAGTGAAGGAAGATGTCCCAATTGAGCTTTTTGCAGAGGTTAAGTCCCAAGGCTCCTTCTTTTTTGCGCCAAAAAAAGGTGTGCACAAAATGAAGAGCGCAGGCAGGGAAAACCTTGTCACACTGCACCTCTATTCGCCTCCGATTACGGGAATGAGGGTGTACGACCTGGGAAAATGTGCAGCCTGTGTAGTCTCTGAAGACTGCGGAGCCTGGTGGCCGGAGGAGCAGAGACAGAAGGTGAGGGAGATTCAGTTAAAATAAAAGGCGTTCCGCACATGGAACGCCTTCATTATTTCCACTCTACTTCCGCTCCGCCGATCCTTTTCACCCCGCGGATACTGCTGATATCCTCTGTCAGCTTAAGTGCAGCCTTGTCCTTGGCTTTCGCCTCGATCATAAAATCGACATCCTGATTAAAGGTCTTCAGCACGTCGAGAAGGGGCCGGATAAAATCCAGGTCAACATAGTCGGCATGGGATCGAAAGGCCTTTTCCGATTTGGGCGAGGAAATATGAATTTTCGGCTTGAGTCCTGTTTTGTCCCATGTCTGAAAAATCTCCGGGAGAATTTCTTCCAGCGGGCGGGTGCTGAGGTTCGCCATATGGTGATGATAATCGAATACAAGAGGGATGTTTTCCTTCTGGCAGGCCAGGAGGGTTTCATCCGCATTATAGGTTTTATCATCATTCTCAAGTGTCATCTGCTCTTTAATATGAGACGGCAGTGTCTTCAGATTTTCATGGAACCTGTCAATGGTCGAGAGCTTGTCACCGTAAGCCCCGCCAATATGGATGTTGATGACGCTTTTCTTTTCAACACCCATGGCCTCGAACATTCGATAATGGTATTCCATATCTTTAACTGCATTCCGGGTCACATCATCGCGCGGAGAAGTGAACAGGGTGAATTGATTGGGATGAAAGCTCACGCGGAGGTCATGTTTTTTAATCAAATCGCCAATCTCAAGCCATTTTTCTTTAAAGGGGGTGACAAAATCCCATAAAACCTCCGGATGGGTGGCCAAAGGCACGATGGAGCTTGAGAGCCGATACAGCTGAATTTCATGGGCGATATTAAAATAAAGCATTCGCAGCGTATTTTGCAGATTCACCGCTGTGACGGCCTTCAGCTTGTCCAGCCTTTCCTCTTCAGGCAGCTGCTGATAGCGTGTAAATGTTAATGTTCTTGCAGGAGATGCCTCCCACAGGCTGATCGCATGGGAAACATACCCCAGTCTGATTTTCAATTTGCAGCACCTTCTTTATGCCGATTTATATTCTGACAGAATGTAAATCTTTGTATTTCGAGAGCTGTCTAGCTCCAGCGCCTACCCCTCGAGGTCACAAGCCAAACCTTCCATAAAGGCAAAGAACGCCTTTCCGGAAGGCTCGTCTTGTGCTTGTCGGGGGTGGGCAAGGCGCTTCCGCTTTTCTTACAGAAAACTTGCCACAGACCGGGCAAGCATCTCTTTAAATGTCCGTAAAGGATCCAGACGGTTTAATTCTTTTAGGGTCAATCTCTTTGCATTTAGTATGTCTTTGTCTACAACAGCCTGGATTTGCTCTATGAACTCTTTGTCATAAATAAAGCAATTGATTTCATAATTTAAGAACAGGCTCCGCTTATCGAAATTGGCTGTTCCGATATCACTAATCTCATCATCGATTATAATCGCCTTTGCATGGTAAAAGCCCTTTTTGTACTCATACACATAAGCGCCTTCTTTTATCAAGGTTCTCAGATAAAAATAAGAGGCTTCTTTTACAAGAATATGATCTGTCACGCATGGGACGAGAATCTTGACCGTGACGCCGCGTTTCAGGGCATGGAGCAGATCCTTAAAAAGTCTTTTGCCCGGAATAAAATAGGGGGTCCCAATCGTAATGCTCGTTTTCGCATTCCTTATTAATGATGAGAAGCTTTCTTCCAGAAAAGCCCCTTTATAAGCCGCAAATTGATGGCGGTATTTACCTGCATGAAGCTCAGGGAAATAGACGCTGTTTGCGAGCAGGTCGGTCTTCGTTGCCTTATACCAGTCAGTCAGAAACTCTCTTTGCAGATCCTGCACGCCTTCCCCAAAAAATTTTAAATGGTAGTCACGCCACGGGTTCAGCTTTTTGTCCTGATTGATGTATTCTTTGCCAATATTAAAACCGCCGCTGTAACCGATCTTCCCATCAATAACAGTAATTTTCCGATGGTTCCGGGCCTGAAATGAATAAAAGAGAAAAGGCAGCTTTGGCACATGCGCAAACGAAAATTTGATGCCGCTGCTTTTCAGTTCCTTAACGGTTTTTCTTTTGACAGGAAAACTTCCTGCCCAATCCAAGAGAAGACGGACTTCCACTCCTTCTTTTGCTTTACCCATTAAAATGGATAAAAACTCCTTGCTGATTTTATCATCCTTCACAATATAAAATAAAACATGAATGTGCTTTTGGGCTTTCTTAAGCTCAGAGAAAAGATCATCAAATAATGAAGGCCCATCTGCAAACAATTCCATATCAGACTGCCGGATGGGTAAGGCGGTCCGCTCAAGCTTTTTCATATGGCTTTTCCGGCCCCATGTAAAATCGATATAGAGCCACAGGAATATGACGAGTAAAACGGCCATAAGGATATTCCAGACAGTCAATGCAATCTTCCTCTCGACAGGATTTTCCCGTTAGTATTTCCTGCCGTTCCATTTCTATCAGGGATTATTTCCAAACAGGAAGGACTTTTCCGCTTTAAAAAAGAAATTAATAAATGGAAATAATAAAATTTTTCGAACAAGTTTTAAGAAAAGTGGTTGACTGAATGCTCATTCATAATATAATGGGAGTAAGAGTAAATTCAGAAAATTATACTGTTTTTTAAATTTTCTAAGATGAGGAAAGGAGCACCATGCCCATGAACGGTTTATTATGGATCAACTTAATTGCATTCCTTCTTGTAACCGCTTACGCTATCAGCCTGTTTGTCTATGTTGTGAAGACGCGGATTGAATATATTAAGCTTGGCAAAAAGGTGGAGTTTGACGGCAAGGTGAAAGAGCGCCTTGAAAAGATCTGGGTCAATGTTTTTGGCCAGAAAAAGCTTTTAAAGGATAAGAAAAGCGGCATCATTCACGTGATGTTTTTCTACGGCTTCATTCTTGTCCAATTCGGAGCGATTGATTTTATTATCAAAGGAATTAAGCCAGGTGCACACCTGCCGCTTGGACCTTTATATCCCGGGTTCACCTTTTTCCAGGAAATTGTGACCCTTACGATCCTTGTTGCGGTAATCTGGGCTTTCTACCGCCGTTATGTGGAAAAGCTTGTCCGCTTAAAGCGCGGATTCAAATCAGGTCTCGTCCTTATTTTTATCGGAGGGCTCATGCTTTCCGTCCTGCTTGGCAATGGCATGAGCATGATCTGGCATGGCCATGAAGGAACCTGGACAGAACCGGTTGCTTCCCTGATTGCCGGCGGATTCTCATGGATGGGTGAGACAGCCTCAATTGCTGTCTTTTATATCGCATGGTGGATTCATTTATTATTCCTGCTTGCCTTCCTGGTGTATGTGCCTCAATCCAAGCACGCTCACTTAATCGCCGGACCGGCCAACGTATATTTCAACCGTCTGGACAATCCGGGGAAATTAAAGGCAATCGACTTTGAAGATGAATCACAGGAAAGCTTTGGTGTCGGAAAGATTGAAGATTTTACACAGCATCAGATGATTGACTTCTATGCGTGTGTAGAATGCGGACGCTGTACCAATATGTGTCCGGCAACCGGCACTGGAAAGATGCTTTCGCCGATGGATTTAATCCTGAAATTGCGTGATCATTTAACAAATCACGGCGCTGTTGTCACGTCGAAGCAGCCGTGGGTGCCGACATTCGCTTTTTCCAGCACGAAAGGCAATCAGCTTGCCCTTGCAGCTGCCGGCCAGGGTGCAGAAGAAGCTGCGGCTGGTCTTGCATACAGCCCAAGCCTGATTGGTGAAGTCATTACAGAAGAAGAAATCTGGGCTTGTACAACTTGCCGAAACTGTGAAGACCAATGTCCGGTAATGAATGAACATGTTGATAAAATTATCGACCTGCGCCGCTACCTTGTTTTAACTGAAGGTAAAATGGACGCTGACGCACAGCGCGCCATGACTAATATCGAGCGCCAGGGCAATCCTTGGGGACTGAACCGCAAGGAGCGTGAAGACTGGAGAGAAGCACGTGAAGATGTTCATGTGCCGACAGTGAAGGAAATGAAAAAGGCGGGCGAAGAGTTCGAATACTTATTCTGGGTTGGTTCGATGGGCTCTTATGACAACCGCAGCCAGAAGATCGCGCTTTCCTTTGCGAAACTAATGAATGAGGCGGGCGTCAAGTTCGCCATCCTTGGCAACAAGGAAAAGAACTCTGGTGACACGCCAAGACGTCTTGGAAACGAGTTCCTGTTCCAAGAGCTTGCCACTAAGAACATTGAAGAGTTTGAGAAGAATGAAGTGAAGAAGATTGTCACGATTGATCCTCATGCCTATAACATTTTCAAAAATGAGTATCCGGATTTCGGATTAGAGGCAGAGGTTTATCACCATACTGAAGTTCTTGCCCAGCTTGTGGAAGAAGGCAAGCTGAAGCCGCAATATGCAGTGGAAGAAACGATTACCTTCCATGATTCCTGCTATCTGGGACGCTACAACGAGGTATATGATCCTCCGCGTGAAATCCTTAAGAGCATCCCGGGCGTCAAGCTTGTGGAAATGGAAAGAAACCGCGAAACCGGCATGTGCTGCGGAGCGGGCGGCGGCCTGATGTGGATGGAAGAAGAAACCGGACACCGCATCAACGTATCACGTACAGAGCAGGCACTGGCAGTAAATCCATCCGTGATCAGTTCAGGATGTCCATACTGCTTAACCATGCTGTCTGATGGAACAAAAGCGAAAGAAGTGGAAGAACAGGTTCATACGTACGATGTTGCTGAAATTCTGGAAAAGTCCGTTATAGGTGAAAGCCGGAGTGTAGCATCCTAATATATTGAAAGTGGAAATTGAAGCACAGCAAAATTCATGTAATGCATTTTGACGAAAAATGTTTTTGCCTGAATTTTGTGTAAAGTGTTTCAATTTCTGCTATTTTTCTAGTAAAATAGAAAATGATAAAGCGCTTACAATTTTACCGGGTGACTGAAGACCGGGTAAATCCTTTTTTAACGCGGTCCTTTCGAGCGAGCGTTCAGTCAATGACCAGCACCTTCACAAACAGTTAACTTCAACTAGATCTGCAGCAAAGACTCTATTTTTTTCTAAATAATTTTTCGAACATTTTAAATTGATAGTACAAAGGAGCGATTCTTTATGGGGAAAACCGTAATTCTTAGCGGAGTAAGAACACCTTTTGGAAAATTTGCAGGAGGTCTCAGCAGCTTTACAGCTTCTGATCTTGGCGGATTTGCAGTTAAAGAAGCGCTGAACCGTGCCGGCGTTAACCCGGAGGATGTTGACGAAGTGATTCTCGGAACCGTTCTCCAGGGAGGACAGGGGCAAATCCCTTCACGCCAGGCTGCCAGAAAAGCAGGCTTGCCATGGGAAGTGAAAACGGAAACGATCAATAAAGTGTGTGCTTCCGGCATGCGAAGCGTCACATTAGGGGATCAGATTATTCGTGCGGGTGATGAGGAAGTCATCGTAGCAGGCGGCATGGAGTCCATGAGCAACGCGCCATACATTTTGCCAAAAGCACGCTGGGGCCTGCGCATGGGTGATTCCACGGTCAAGGATTTAATGGTCCACGACGGTTTAAGCTGCAGCTTCACAGGCGTCCATATGGGAACGTACGGAAACTCCACAGCGAAAGAATTCGAAATCAGCCGTGAAGAGCAGGACAATTGGGCTCTGAGAAGCCATGAACGTGCACTTGCTGCAATCGAATCCGGCAAACTGGCAGAAGAAATCGTTCCGGTGGAAGTTCCGCAGCGAAAAGGGGAACCGGTCGTTGTTTCTCAGGATGAGTCACCTCGTAAAGATACTTCTTTGGAAAAGCTCGCCAGGCTCGGATCTGTTTTTAACTCTGACGGAACGATTACTGCCGGGAATGCGCCTGGCGTCAACGACGGGGCCGCAGCATTGGTATTGATGAGCGAAGAACGTGCAGAACGAGAAGGCAAAAAACCGGAAGCTTATATTCTCGGCCATACAGCCCTTGCGGTGGAAGCCAAAGACTTCCCGCAGACACCGGGCCTTGTCATTAATGCTCTATTGAAAAAGACAGGAAAAACCCTGGAAGAGATTGATCTATTCGAAATAAATGAGGCATTTGCGGCCGTTGCTCTTACAAGCGGAAAAATTGCCGGTCTTGATGCAGAAAAAGTAAACGTCAACGGCGGGGCTGTGGCACTTGGCCACCCAATTGGAGCGAGCGGAGCAAGAATCATTCTGACCCTGATGCACGAACTGAAGCGCCGCGGAGGCGGAATCGGCATCGCAGCCATCTGCAGCGGCGGCGGCCAGGGCGATGCGGTGATGATTGAGGTTCCAAAGCAGCAGTGAATAGGGATTAGCGATAACACGATTCGAGCCAAAACGGTTCAGCGGCCATAAAAGTAAATATAGAACAACCGGCCAAACCCAAGAACGGAGGATACAAAAATGAACGTAAAAAACATTATGGTAATCGGTGCTGGACAAATGGGTTCAGGAATAGCACAGGTTTGTGCACAGGCAGGCTATAGCGTCATCTTAAATGACTTAAAGCCGGAGTTTGTGGAACGCGGCCTTGCTGTGATTAAAAAGAATCTTTCCCGCCAGGTGGAAAAAGAGCGCATGACAGCGGACGAGATGGAAGCAGTCCTGAAAAATGTAACCGCTTCAAGCGATCTTCAGGACGCCAAAAACGTAGAGCTCGTCATCGAAGCAGCGGTTGAAAACATGGAGATTAAAACGAAGATCTTCAGCCAGCTGGATGAAATTGCACCAGAGCATGCGATTCTGGCAAGCAACACGTCATCCCTTCCGATTACAGAAATCGCAGCAGCAACAAGACGTCCCGAAAAAGTAATCGGCATGCATTTTATGAACCCGGTGCCGGTGATGAAGCTAGTGGAAATCATCCGCGGCCTTGCGACTGCTGACGAAGTGTACCAAACGATTGAAGACATCACGAAGACACTCAAAAAAGTGCCAGTAGAAGTAAATGATTTCCCAGGGTTTGTATCCAACCGCATCCTGATGCCGATGATCAATGAAGCAATCTTCACGCTTTACGAAGGGGTCGCGACAAAAGAGGCCATTGATGAAGTGATGAAGCTTGGCATGAACCATCCAATGGGGCCGCTCACTTTGGCCGACTTTATTGGTCTAGATACATGCCTGTATATTATGGAAACCCTGCATGAAGGCTTTGGCGATGATAAATACCGCCCATGCCCGCTGTTAAGAAAATATGTAAAAGCAGGCTGGCTTGGCAAGAAGACAGGCAGAGGCTTTTACGTTTACGAATAAACCATTAGCCTTGGCCACCAGACCCGGGCAGCATCGGAGGGTATACAAATGAACCTGAGATTTACAGAAGAGCAGGAAATGATGAGAAAAATGGTGCGCGATTTTGCTCAGGCAGAAATCGCCCCTTTTGTTGAAAAAATGGAGCAGGGCGAGTTTCCAAGGGAGATTCTCCGCAAAATGGGCGAGCTTGGCCTGATGGGAATTCCCATTCCTGAAAAATACGGCGGATCGGAAATGGACTTTACTTCGTATATTATCGCCATCCATGAACTGTCCCGCGTAAGTGCGACGGTTGGTGTCATTTTATCGGTTCACACATCGGTTGGAACAAACCCAATCCTTTATTTCGGTACGGAAGAGCAAAAGCAGAAATATATTCCGAAGCTTGCTTCAGGCGAGTATCTCGGTGCTTTTTGCCTCACGGAACCGAGCGCAGGCTCGGATGCGGGAAGCTTAAAGTCCCGCGCGGTAAAAGACGGAAATCATTATGTCATTAATGGCTCAAAAGTGTTCATCACGAATGCCGGTGAAGCCGACGTATATATCGTATTCGCTTCCACAAATCCGGAGCTTGGCAGCAAAGGCATCTCCGCTTTCATTGTCGAGAAGGATACGCCAGGCCTTGTCTTTGGTAAAGATGAGCACAAAATGGGTCTGCATGGCTCCAGAACTCTGCAGCTGACATTTGAAGATATGCGGGTTCCGGCTGAAAATCTCCTCGGCAATGAAGGAGAAGGCTTCAAGATTGCGATGGCTAATCTGGATGCCGGACGGATCGGGATTGCTTCACAGGCACTTGGAATCGCAGAGGCAGCTTTTGAAGCAGCAGCAGGTTATGCAAAGGAACGCGTACAGTTCGGCAAGCCGATCGCCGCTCAGCAGGGTGTCGGTTTTAAGCTTGCAGACATGGCGACAAGCGTTGAAGCTTCAAAACTATTAATCTATCGCGCAGCAGACATGCGCCAGCGCGGCATCAAGTGCGGACTAGAAGCCTCCATGGCAAAGCTGTTTGCATCCAAAACAGCAGTAGACGTGACAACAGAGGCCATCCAGGTATTCGGAGGCTATGGATACACAGAGGATTACCCGGTTGAGCGCTACTTCCGCGATGCAAAAATTACCGAAATCTATGAAGGCACAAGCGAAATTCAGCGGATAGTCATCAGCAAACAGCTGTAAAGCTGCCTTTTAATAAAAAAATCAACGAATCCATATAAAGCGAGGGACCAACAATGAATTTCCAATTAAGTGAAGAGCATGAAATGATCAGAAAAATGGTGCGCGATTTTGCCAGGAATGAAGTGGCACCGACTGCTGCTGAACGTGACGAAGAAGAACGCTTTGACAGAGAGATTTTTGACAAAATGGCGGAGCTTGGATTAACAGGGATTCCGTGGCCTGAAGAGTACGGCGGAATCGGCAGTGATTACCTGGCATATTGCATCGCAGTTGAAGAGCTTTCCAGAGTATGTGCTTCTACAGGTGTAACTCTTTCTGCCCATACGTCCCTTGCAGGCTGGCCGATCTTCAAGTTCGGAAACGAAGAGCAAAAGCAAAAGTACTTAAAGCCAATGGCACAAGGTGAAAAAATCGGCGCATACGGCCTTACAGAGCCGGGCAGCGGATCTGATGCCGGCGGAATGAGAACGACAGCACGTCTTGAAGGCGATCATTACGTCTTAAACGGCAGCAAAATATTCATCACAAACGGCGGTATCGCAGATATCTATGTCGTGTTTGCCCTGACAGATCCATCATCCAAGCATAAAGGCACAACAGCGTTCATCGTGGAAGCAGGCTTTGAAGGCTTCTCTGTCGGCAAGAAGGAAAAGAAATTGGGGATCCGCTCCTCACCTACAACTGAGATTATTTTCGAAGAGTGCAAGGTTCCGGTTGAGAACGTGCTGGGCAATGTAGGCGAAGGCTTCAAAGTTGCCATGATGACACTTGATGGCGGCCGCAACGGCATCGCTGCCCAGGCAGTCGGAATCGCTCAGGGCGCACTGGATGCTTCGGTTGAATATGCAAAAGAGCGCCAGCAGTTCGGCAAGCCGATAGCTGCCCAGCAGGGAATCGGCTTTAAGCTGGCTGACATGGCCACAAGCATTGAAGCTTCAAGACTATTAACGTACCAGGCAGCATGGCTGGAATCAGAAGGACTTCCATACGGAAAAGAATCTGCCATGTCCAAACTTCTTGCCGGTGACACGGCCATGAAAGTGACAACTGACGCCGTTCAAATCTTTGGCGGCTACGGATATACAAAGGACTACCCGGTAGAACGCTACATGCGCGATGCCAAAATCACACAGATTTACGAGGGAACACAGGAAATCCAGCGTCTTGTAATCTCTCGTATGGTAACGAAATAATATGTCTGACTGGGGGAGGCGGTAGGTAACAATGAAAAAACGGGAAGTGCAGGCTTCTGTTAAAGATGAGCGTCTTGTCAAAAAAAGACGCGATCAGATGATTAAAGGTGCCGTCACCCTTTTTATCCAAAAAGGGTTCCATCGTACAACAACTAGAGAGATCGCAAAGGCATCTGGTTTTAGTATTGGAACGCTTTATGAATACATCCGGACAAAGGAAGACGTGCTGTACCTGGTTTGCGACAGCATTTACGACCAGGTCGCCGAGCGGCTTCAAAAAGGCCTTGATACAAAACAGGGCACACTTGAAAGCCTGAAGCAGGGCATCGCCGATTACTTCAAAGTGGTCGACGAAATGCAGGATGAAGTGCTAGTCATGTACCAGGAAGTAAAGGCGCTGACAAAGGACGCCCTTCCATATGTGCTCAAGAAAGAAATAGAAATGGTTGGCATGTTCGAGCATGTCATAACCCTTTGCGTGGAAAACGGGGAACTGGACCTGCCGGAGGAAAAAATCAAAATGATCGCCCATAACATTTTTGTTCAGGGGCAAATGTGGGCATTCCGCCGCTGGTCCCTGCAGAAAATGTACAGCATCGAGGAATATATCCAGCTGCAGACCAATCTTCTTTTTCAGGGAATAAAGGATTCGGGCAAGGTCTCGGAAAAAGCTTAAGAATAGTGCGCAGGGATTAGCCTTGCGTTTACGGACAAGGGGGAGAACGATGAGCAATCCAGAAGTCTATAAGCCGAAAAATCATATTCGTTTTGTAACGGCTTCCAGTCTATTTGACGGGCATGATGCTTCCATCAACATTATGCGACGCATCATCCAGGCAAGCGGGGCAGAGGTCATCCACCTCGGGCATAACCGTTCTGTGGAGGAAGTCGTAAATGCTGCGATTCAGGAAGATGTGCAGGGAATCGCCATTTCCTCTTATCAGGGAGGACATGTAGAATATTTCAAATATATGTATGATCTTCTGAAGGAAAGAGGCGCATCCCACATCCGCATTTATGGCGGAGGGGGCGGTGTTATTATCCCGAAGGAAATCAAAGAATTACATGACTACGGAATCGCGAGGATTTTTTCTCCGGAAGATGGCCGCCAATACGGCCTCCAAGGAATGATTGACCGAATGATCAAGGAGTGTGATTTCCCTACGTTCACAGCTGAAGCATCCGAGCAGATCGAAAAGCTTCAGGACGGGGAAACAAATGCCATTGCGAAGCTCATTACACTGGCTGAGCACCAGGTAACAGTAGGCAAGGAAGCGGCAGCTGCGCTTGAGCCGGTTATGGAGAAAGTAAAATCCCTGGAAAAGCAGGTTCCGGTTGTAGGGATTACAGGAACAGGCGGTGCCGGAAAAAGCTCGCTGACAGATGAGCTGATCCGCCGTTTCATTAATGAAATTCCGGAGAAAAAGGTCGCGATTCTTTCAGTTGATCCGACAAAGCAAAAAACGGGCGGTGCGCTTCTTGGCGACCGAATCCGCATGAACGCCATCTTTAATCCGCGAGTCTATATGCGAAGCCTGGCAACAAGAAATTCCCGCAGTGAGCTGTCGCTTGCGATTCAGGATGCGATTTCAGTTGTCAAAGCAGCCGGCTTTGATTTGATTATTGTGGAAACAAGCGGAATCGGGCAGGGGGATGCCGGCATTACGGAAATTTGTGATGCTTCGATGTATGTCATGACAAGTGAATTCGGTGCGCCATCCCAGCTTGAAAAAATTGATATGATCGATTATGCAGATTTGATCGTCATTAATAAATTTGAGCGCAAAGGCTCAGAGGATGCGATGCGCCAGGTGCAAAAGCAGTACCAGCGCAGCCGGATGCTTTTTGAAAAAGAGCTTGAAGACATGCCTGTCTACGGAACCATTGCGAGCCAGTTCAATGACCCGGGTACAAATGCGGTGTTTGCGGCACTGGTGGAAACGATTAATGAAAAAGCAGGAACTGACTGGAAAACAAGTTTTACAAAGAACGCAAAAGTTGAAAAGCAGAATGTCATTATCCCGAATGAACAGCGCTATTATCTCCGCGAAGTATCTGAAGCAGTCCGCGGCTTCCATAAGAAAGCCGAAGAGCAGGCCGATCTTGCCCGCAAACTGTTCCAGCTTGAGGGGGCAATGCTTGCTGTAAAAGAACAAGAAGGAAACGAAGAAGTGATTGCTTCTCTTGAAGCCATTAAATCAGCAGCAGAAGAAAAGCTGACGGCTGAAACAAAGAACATTCTGGCAGGCTGGGAAGATCTGAAGGAAAAGTACTCAGGCGAGCAATTTGTAACAAAAATCCGCGATAAAGACATCGTGACGGTTTTAAAAACAAAGAGCTTATCCGGGCTGTCTATTCCCAAAGTGGCACTGCCTAAGTACAAGGATTACGGAGAAATCATCCGCTGGGTATACAGAGAAAACGTGCCGGGTTCCTTCCCTTATACAGCCGGTGTGTTCCCATTCAAACGCGAGGGTGAAGATCCGAAAAGACAGTTTGCCGGAGAGGGTACGCCTGAACGGACAAACCGCCGCTTCCATTATCTATCCAAAGACGATGCCGCAAAGCGCTTAAGCACAGCCTTTGATTCTGTAACCCTCTACGGAGAAGATCCTGACTACCGCCCGGATATTTACGGAAAAGTCGGGGAAAGCGGCGTCAGCATCTGTACGCTTGATGATATGAAGAAGCTGTATGCCGGTTTTGATTTGTGCCATCCATCTACATCTGTTTCGATGACGATTAATGGGCCGGCGCCGATTATTTTGGCCATGTTCATGAACACGGCGATTGAACAGCAGATTGAGGCAAAAGAGCAGGAGCTTGGCCATGTGCTGACACTTGAAGAGTTCACCGAAGTAAGGGCGCAAACGCTGCAGACTGTCCGCGGGACGGTTCAGGCTGATATTTTAAAAGAGGACCAGGGACAAAATACTTGTATCTTCTCGACAGAGTTCGCTTTAAGAATGATGGGGGATATTCAACAGTACTTCATTGACCACAAGGTCCGCAATTACTACTCTGTATCGATTTCCGGCTACCATATCGCGGAAGCGGGCGCTAACCCGATTTCACAGCTTGCCTTTACACTGGCAAATGGCTTTACGTATGTAGAGTACTATTTGAGCAGAGGCATGAACATCAATGATTTTGCACCAAACCTTTCATTCTTCTTCTCGAATGGACTGGATCCGGAGTATACCGTGCTCGGCCGTGTGGCGCGCCGCATTTGGGCAACGGTTATGAGAGATAAATATGGTGCGAACGAGAGAAGCCAGAAGCTGAAGTACCATATCCAGACTTCAGGACGTTCCCTGCATGCACAGGAAATCGATTTTAACGATATCCGCACAACGCTGCAGGCGTTAATGGCGCTTCAGGATAACTGCAACTCGCTTCATACCAATGCGTATGATGAAGCCATCACGACACCGACGGAAGAGTCTGTCCGCCGGGCAATGGCCATCCAGATGATCATTACAAAAGAGCATGGCTTGTCGAAAAATGAAAATCCGCTTCAGGGCGCATTTATCGTGGATGAGCTGACAGATCTTGTGGAAGAGCAGGTGCTGAGAGAGTTCGAACGCATCAATGACCGGGGCGGCGTTCTCGGCGCCATGGAAACTCAATATCAGCGCGGCAAAATCCAGGATGAGTCCATGTACTATGAAATGAAAAAGCATACCGGCGAGCTTCCGATCATCGGGGTTAACACTTACTTGAACCCTAATCCTCCATCAGAGGATGAAATGAACAACATGGAGCTTGCAAGGGCAACGAAGGAAGAAAAAGAAACGCAAATCCGCAATCTGCGCAGCTTCCAGGAACGCAACAAAGACAAATCGGAAGAGGCACTGAACCAATTGAAGGAAGCAGCAGTCAGCGGCGGAAACATCTTCGCCGAGCTGATGGAAACCGTCAAAGTGGCAAGCCTCGGCCAGATTACCCGTGCATTATACGAAGTGGGCGGGCAGTACCGGCGGAATATGTAAAAACAGGGCCTGCAGCAGCAGGCCCTTGTTTTCTGCACTATTTTTTAACATAGAATTAATATAAAATACATCCATATCCTATATAATGGAATCAATACATAGCAATGCACTTCGGGAAACCTGGGATGTGAAAATATGAAAAAAATCTTGCTCTACGCAGCCATACTTGCCGCTGCTGCAGGTGTTTACTTTTTATATGGAAAACAGCTGGGAGCCATAGCATTCTTCCTGCTCTCCATCTACTTCACCTGGCTCGCCTATAAAAAATGGGACCGGCCGCTGAGGGGCAGGAGGCGGAGAAGGGCAGATTAGGTAAATCGGACACATATGGATTTTACCTGCTGGCCTTAGATGCTGAACGAAAAATAATCTCCATAAAAATGTACGGAACAGCAGATATAACTGGCATAAACCGTAAAAATTTGTTTATAATGAAGAATATGCCTTCTTGCAGGCTGTCCGCATGCATTTGCAGGGCCCTGCGGAAATTCAACTTTTATAGTTTATAATTTGCGCGTGTATGAGCGTTTACATAGGGAAAGGAAGTGCTGATATTGAGTTTGGAACAGTTCTCAAAAGAAGAATTGCAGGAAATGTCATTAATCGAAGTGGCTTATGAACTTCTGACAAGCAAAAAAGAACCAATGGCCTTTAATGACATCATGAATGAAGTAGCTAAACTTATGAACCTTTCAGGGGAACAAGTCAAGGGGAAAATTGCACAGTTCTATACAGATTTAAATATAGATGGCCATTTCATCGGATTAGGTGATAACCGCTGGGGTCTTCGTTCATGGTATCCGGTTGACCAATATGAAGAAGAAGTCGTAACGGTAATCAAGCCTAAGAAGAAAAAGGCGAAGAAAAAGGACGACGACGATCTCGATCTTGAAGATTATGATGAACTGGATGAAGAGGATATCGACTACGATGATATCGACGGATTCGATGATGATGATCTGACTGATGACGATGATGAAGATCTTCTCGACGATGACGATGATCTTGAAGATGATGATGATTTCGAAGACGATGATGATATCGTAGAAAAAGATGAAGAATTCGACCTTGGCGATGATGACGAAGAGCTTGAGGAAGATGACCTCGAAGCTGATGAAGAGGAAGAAGATTTATAACCTTGACTTTTCGTTTCAGGGCTTGTAGAATACTTTTTGGGCTCCTTAAAAAAGGACGATTCGTTTAGACGCTAATAGCGCTCCCTTACTTACTTAAGTAAGAGGAGCGCTTTTTATTTTTTTTTACAGGCCATGTGCCTTTTCAAGAAGAGCTAAACCATCCCTTTGCGATAAGCTTCCGCTGAAAAAAACGGAGGCTGAACAATAGAATTTTTTTCATCAAGTCTTTAAACCGGCATCATTATGCACAAACTGATATCAAGGGGGAATTTTTCATGACTAAGTATATTTTTGTTACGGGCGGAGTTGTTTCGTCACTGGGAAAAGGAATCACGGCAGCATCGCTTGGCCGCCTGCTGAAAAACAGAGGGTTAACGGTTACGATTCAGAAATTCGATCCTTACATAAATGTGGATCCGGGAACCATGAGCCCGTACCAGCATGGTGAGGTGTTTGTAACAGGTGACGGCGCAGAGACGGACCTGGACTTAGGCCACTACGAGCGCTTTGTTGATATTAACCTGACAAAGTACAGCAGTGTAACGACTGGTAAAATTTACTCCACTGTCCTTAGAAAAGAGCGCCGCGGCGACTATAACGGCGGAACGGTACAGGTTATTCCGCATATCACAAATGAAATCAAGGATAAAGTTTTCCGTGCAGGCCATGAAACGAATTCTGATGTGGTCATCACAGAAATCGGCGGAACAGTAGGGGATATTGAGTCACTTCCATTCCTTGAAGCGATTCGCCAGATCAAGAGCGATATCGGCCGCGATAATGTCATGTATATTCACTGTACACTGGTTCCTTACATCAAGGCAGCAGGCGAAATGAAAACAAAGCCGACACAGCACAGTGTTAAAGAACTAAGAAGCCTTGGCATTCAGCCAAACGTCATCGTTCTCCGTACAGAAATGCCAATTTCCCAGGATATGAAGGACAAAATTGCGCTATTCTGTGATATCGATAAAGAAGCAGTTATTGAAGCAACAGATGCGGATACTTTATATTCTATCCCGCTATCTCTTCAAGATCAGAAGCTTGATGAAATCGTCTGCAAGCATTTGAAGCTGGATTGCGGAGAAGCAGAGATGACTGAGTGGAAACAGCTGGTTGACAAGGTTCTAAACCTTTCAAGGAAAACCAAGATTGGCCTTGTCGGTAAATATGTTGAATTGCAGGATGCTTACATTTCTGTTGTGGAAGCCCTAAAACATGCAGGTTATGCCTACGATTCTGATATTGAAATCAAATGGATCAACTCTGAAGAAGTGGACAGCACGAACGTGAATGAACTGCTTCAGGACGTGGACGGAATCCTGGTTCCGGGCGGATTTGGCGACCGCGGCATTGAAGGGAAAATCCTTGCCATTCAATATGCGCGAGAAAACAAAAAGCCATTCCTTGGCATATGCCTGGGCATGCAGCTGGCTTCGATTGAATTTGCAAGAAACGTACTGGGTCTTGAAGGGGCGCACTCAGCAGAAATTGCTCCTGAAACACCGCATCCAATTATCGACCTTCTGCCTGAGCAAAAGGATATAGAGGATTTAGGCGGAACTCTAAGACTTGGTTTACAAGCTTGTAAATTGAATGAGGATACAAAAGCCTTTGACGCATACCAGGATGAAGTGGTATATGAGCGTCATCGCCATCGCTATGAGTTCAACAACCACTACCGTCAGGATATGGAAAAAGCAGGCTTTGTCTTCTCCGGTACAAGCCCGGACGGCCGACTGGTGGAAATCATCGAAGTCAAGGATCACCCTTGGTTCGTCGCTTCCCAGTTCCATCCTGAATTTATCTCAAGACCAACCCGCCCTCAGCCATTATTCCGTGAATTTGTCGGGGCATCATTGAAGGTTAGCGAGAAACTATAATATGTGAAAAATCCCTCCGGATGCGGAGGGATTTTTTGTTTTTGCTTCGAACCTTTTTACAGATGAAACCCCAAAATCTACTCAAACTCCGCCAAAATCTCATCAATTGTAAACTTGATTCCATAATACACAAACAAAGCAGCCATGGAGGCCGGATAGCCGAAGCGATTGCCCTCCTCGTCAGGCAGAAGGCCTTTCGCAAGCTTTAAATCTACATGAACATCAGCCAAATCAGCCAGACTGCCGCCACTTTCAGTTCTTAAAGTGCTTACTGCCACAAATGGGATCCCTTTTTCGGACAAAGACTTTGCCAGAGCGGCTGCGTCTTCGTCATCCGAATATCTTGAAAAGATGATAACCCGGTCTGTTTCAGAGACTTCGGAATCTTTCTCCAAAATCGCTGCATCTCTAAGCGGTTCCTGGCTTTGAACGGCTTCATAGCCGATTGCAGCCATTTCTTTAGTTCCGTAAATATATATTTTTCCATCACCGGCAGCAGCCTGGGCCAAAAGGCGGGCGCTGTCCTCTATGGAAAATTCCTCTTTTTCCTGAAGTCTTTTAAATAATCCTGTCAGCTGGGTAGAAAACATCTTCAGCAAATCCGTTCACTCCTTCATCTCTTCCTGCGGTTCTATTATAGAGAATAGAGAAAGAAAGGTAAAATATTCAAAGGTAATTGCTAAAATAAGAAGGAATAATCATGTTTCACAGAGAAAATAGCTGTAGGAGAATGTATAGTTAAGTGACCTGCAGTCATAATTCAGTATGGTTTTAAACCTAAGTGCTTTTAATACGACAGAAAGAGGTGGCTTGATGAAAGGGAAAATTTTAATCGTAGATGATCAGTTCGGAATCCGTATTTTACTTAATGAGGTACTGCAGAAGGAAGGGTACGACACATACCAGGCTGCCAATGGAGTCCAGGCTCTCGACATTGTTTCCAAGCATTCGCCTGATCTTGTTCTTCTTGATATGAAAATACCGGGAATGGACGGGATTGAAATTTTAAAAAGAATGAGAGTAGTGGATAAAGATATCCGCGTTATTATCATGACGGCTTACGGTGAACTCGATATGATTCAGGAAGCAAAGGATCTGGGTGCTCTTACTCACTTTGCGAAGCCATTCGATATTGATGATATCAGGGCGGCAGTAAAGAAATATTTGCTGGTCCCTAACTCGTAATAAGCCAAAAATATCCGTTTTTAACCTGAAATTCCAACACGATAAAAATGATAGCGTTTGCTTTATGACAATTCATAAAAACGCGCTGGAATAATGGCTTTTCTAAGTCCTTTTTGGTATGATAACAGATGAATTCCAAAGGGTCGTCTCAGTTTAGCGGACTATTTTAAGGGTACATATTCGATAGTGTTAAGGGGAAAACTTTAACAGTATTTAGTCTGTTGAACTTAAACGATTATCAATAAGGAGGAAGAAAAATGCCTTTAGTTTCTATGACTGAAATGCTTAATAAAGCAAAATCAGAAGGCTATGCAGTAGGTCAATTTAACTTAAACAACCTTGAGTTCACTCAAGCGATCCTGCAGGCGGCAGAAGAAGAAAAATCACCGGTTATCCTTGGTGTTTCCGAAGGTGCTGCACGCTACATGGGCGGTTTTAAAACGGTTGTAAAAATGGTTGAAGGACTGCTTGAAGATTACAAAATTACCGTTCCTGTGGCTATTCACTTAGACCACGGTTCAAGTTTTGATAAATGTAAAGAAGCAATCGATGCCGGATTCACATCTGTTATGATCGATGCTTCCCATGATCCATTCGAACAAAACGTGGAGACTACTTCAAAAGTAGTTGAATATGCACATTCAAAAGGCGTTTCAGTAGAAGCAGAGTTAGGAACTGTCGGCGGACAGGAAGACGATGTTATTGCTGATGGCGTTATTTATGCTGATGCAAAAGAATGTGAAGAGCTGGTTAAGCGTACAGGCATCGACTGCCTTGCTCCGGCACTGGGTTCTGTTCATGGACCATACAAAGGTGAGCCTAACCTTGGCTTTGCTGAAATGGAAGAGATCGGAAACCTTACAGGTGTTCCTCTGGTTCTTCATGGCGGTACTGGAATCCCGACAAAGGATATCCAAAAATCCGTTTCTTTAGGAACTGCTAAAATCAATGTAAACACTGAAAACCAAATTGCTTCCGCAAAACGCGTTCGTGAAGTATTGGCAGCAGATACAGAAGTATACGATCCGCGCAAATACTTAGGACCGGCACGCGAAGCGATTAAAGAAACAGTAATCGGCAAAATGCGCGAATTTGGTTCTTCAAACAAAGCATAATAAAATAACTGCACGAAAAACCGCTTCTAGAATTAGGGGCGGTTTGCCTTATTTATTGAGGCGAATTAGCATGTAAGGCTTTACAGAATCGCAGCTTTATTTAATAATACATAGATATCAGAATATTTTATAAGGTGGGATTTTATATGAAGTTTTTCATCGATACAGCGAACATGGACGAAATTAAAGAAGCATATGCCCTTGGGGTGGTTGCAGGAGTAACAACGAACCCATCATTGGTCGCAAAGGAAAAGAATGTATCCTTCCCTGACCGCCTTCGCGAAATCACGGAGTTAGTGCCAGGCTCAGTCAGCGCCGAAGTCATCGCTCTAGATGCTGAAGGCATGATTAAAGAAGGAAGAGAGCTTGCAGCGATTGCACCAAACATCACAATCAAGGTGCCAATGACACCGGATGGCCTGAAAGCCGTAAGCGCTTTTTCAAAAGAAGGCATTAAAACAAATGTAACGCTGATCTTCAGTGCAAACCAGGCGCTGCTTGCTGCAAGAGCAGGTGCTACATACGTTTCTCCATTCCTTGGACGTTTGGACGATATTGGCCACAACGGTCTTGATCTAATCTCCACAATTGCAGAGATCTTTGCGATTCATGACATTGATACAGAAATCATCGCGGCTTCCATCAGACATCCTCAGCATGTGACGGATGCAGCATTAAGAGGAGCTCATATCGCGACAATTCCTTATAAAGTCATCCAGCAATTATTCAACCATCCTCTGACAGATAAGGGAATCGAAGCGTTCCTTGCAGACTGGAACTCAAGAGGATAAAGTGAAACCTCAATCAGTTGGGAGTGCTTTTCTCCCTGCTGATTGTTAGTTGAGGCCCACAGGAGTGGGTCACAAAGACGTTGCCACAGGATATGGCGTTATTAGTCTTTGTTCTTCTTTTCGGGCCTTTACGGGCAGTTTGCCCCCTCTTATCCTCCAATGATTTCTTTGAGTCTTGAAGTGGGGGGTTCTTACTGCACGTTAGACTGTGATAAGCGTTCTTCGGAAAAATACTCTAGAAAACTGGCTTTGTTTCGGTGCTGAATCGGATCAAGCCAGCCCCAATACTTGTACCTCGGTTTTTTAGTGCTTCTTTCTTAATTTTAGGCAGTTTTAGCAAGGTTTGTTGCTTTTTGTATCTTATTTACTGAGTTGATTGGAGCGGAAGGTGCGAGATCCTCGAAAATGCATTCGCATTTTCTTCGTGCGGTGTTTACTCAAGGGAGCTTATTCAATGTCCTGCGGGAGTAGCGGGACAGGTGAGACCCCGCAGACGCGCGGCGTCGAGGAGGCTCACCGTCTGCTAAGCGGTTCGCTGAGCATCCTGGAGCGGAAATCAACGGACAAGATTGATAGGTGAAAAATAATTTTATTTGAAAAGAGCCTAATTTTAACTTTTTTTGATTACAATACATGAGATTTGATTTTTCGTGTAAACTATAAGATAAAGATAATGTCGGATTCTGTAAAAAACATATGGAAAATTGTTCCTTATGCAACTTGCAATGTTGCAAAATGCAGATACATGATAATATGTAAGTGCATATTTTCCCAAAGACTATATTTTTCCGATATTAAAAAAAGACAAGCCTATTGGGTTTCTTATAGAAGCTATGGCTATTTCCTGCCAAAGTTGGTTAGAAAAGTAGTGTGTAGCTTTTGCTGTAAGGGCTATCAATTTTTTAAATATTGAAGTCAAATTCCAGCATATGTGTTTAACAACGGCTTAGAAGGGAGTTACAAATGGAAAAGCTAATGATTGCAGGTGGATATCCTTTAAAAGGCACTGTCCGGATCAGCGGAGCGAAGAATAGTGCCGTCGCACTGATTCCAGCTACCATTTTAGCGGAATCGCCTGTAACAATTGAAGGTTTGCCGGATATTTCGGATGTACAAATTCTAAAAGATTTGCTTGAAGAAATAGGGGGCACTGTCGAATTCTCTGAAAATGATATGACAGTGGATCCCTCTTCCATGATTTCCATGCCTTTGCCGAACGGAAAAGTAAAAAAACTGCGCGCTTCCTATTATTTAATGGGAGCGATGCTCGGCCGGTTTAAAAAAGCGGTTATTGGACTTCCAGGAGGGTGCCACCTCGGGCCAAGGCCGATCGACCAGCATATAAAAGGGTTTGAAGCTCTTGGCGCTCGTGTGACCAATGAGCAGGGAGCCATTTACCTTCGTGCCGATGAACTGCGCGGAGCCCGTATTTATCTCGACGTTGTCAGTGTGGGAGCAACCATCAATATCATGCTTGCCGCTGTCAGGGCAAAAGGCAGAACCATTATCGAAAATGCAGCAAAAGAGCCTGAAATCATTGATGTTGCTACGCTTTTGACCAATATGGGCGCAAAAATCAAGGGTGCCGGCACAGATGTGATCCGCATTGATGGCGTGGATCATCTGCATGGCTGCCAGCATACGATCATCCCGGACCGGATTGAAGCGGGAACGTATATGATTGTTGGTGCAGCGGCCGGAGAAGGCGTGCTGATTGACAATGTCATTCCGCATCATCTGGAGTCCTTAATTGCCAAGCTGCGCGAAATGGGCGTTCAGATTGAAACGAACGATGACCAGGTATTTGTCGGGCCAGCTGAGAAAATGAAAGCTGTGGACATTAAAACACTTGTTTATCCAGGGTTTCCTACAGACCTGCAGCAGCCGCTGACTTCTCTGTTAACGAATGCAGAAGGGACAAGCATGGTCACTGATACCATTTATAGTGCCCGTTTTAAGCATATTGATGAGCTGCGCAGAATGAATGCCAACATTAAAGTGGAAGGGCGCTCTGCGATCATCAATGGGCCTGTTCAGCTTCAGGGTGCTAAAGTTAAGGCGAGCGATTTGCGCGCAGGCGCTGCACTGGTAATTGCCGGCTTAATGGCGGAAGGAGTTACTGAAGTCACAGGCTTAGAGCATATCGACAGAGGCTACAGCCACCTGGTTGAAAAGCTGAATGGACTTGGTGCCACAATCTGGCGCGAAGAAATGAGCAAAGAAGAAATGGAACAAATGAAGAACGCATAAATAGAACACCTTTGAATATTGACAGCTGACTGATCTTTGTAAGATCAGCAGAAAAATATAAATTAAGGCAGGCATGCGGTGCCGGAGGAAAGAAACCGGTCCGCTTTTGCCATGCTGCCAGCCTTAGAATCCGGGGAGGAAAAATCGATGGAAAGAAGTTTGTCAATGGAATTAGTTCGTGTAACAGAAGGTGCCGCTTTAGCATCAGCACGCTGGATGGGCCGCGGATTAAAGGATGAAGCGGATGATGCCGCAACTTCTGCAATGAGAGATGTATTCGATACGGTGCCAATGAAGGGAACAGTCGTTATCGGGGAAGGCGAAATGGATGAAGCGCCAATGCTTTATATCGGGGAAAAGCTTGGAACAGGCTATGGCCCGCGCGTGGATGTCGCTGTTGATCCGCTTGAAGGAACAAACATCGTAGCATCCGGCGGCTGGAATGCATTAGCTGTTCTTGCTGTAGCTGACCACGGAAATCTTCTGCATGCTCCTGATATGTATATGGACAAAATTGCAGTCGGTCCTGAAGCGGTTGGACAAATTGATATTAACGCTTCTGTTTTGGATAATTTGAAAGCGGTCGCAAAAGCCAAAAACAAAGATATCCAGGATGTCGTGGCGACAGTGCTTAACCGTGAGCGCCATGAACACATCATCAGCCAGCTTCGCGAAGCAGGTGCCAGAATTAAATTAATCAATGATGGCGACGTGGCTGGAGCCATTAATACTGCCTTTGATGAAACAGGTGTCGATATTCTGTTCGGATCAGGCGGTGCACCGGAAGGCGTACTGGCAGCTGTTGCCCTAAAGTGCCTTGGCGGGGAAATTCAAGGGAAACTTCTTCCGCAAAATGACGCAGAGGCTGAGCGCTGCTTGAAGATGGGCCTTGATATTAATAAAGTCCTTCTTATGGAAGACCTGGTAAAAGGCGATGACGCGATTTTTGCTGCAACAGGCGTAACGGATGGAGAGCTTTTGAAAGGCGTACAGTTTAAAGGCTCATATGGTTCTACCCATTCAATTGTTATGCGTGCCAAATCAGGAACGGTCCGCTTTGTCGAGGGGCGCCATAGTCTGAAGAAAAAGCCTAATCTTGTTATGAAATAAATAAATATATATAAACAGATAGAAAATGAGTGCTGGCCGCATTGCGCCAGCCTGCTCATTTCCATTTCCTTCCTGCTATATTTTCCATATCAAATTTTGTTATTGATTAATTTTCATATTAAGGGGTAAAATAGAGATTGTTTTTCATGGAATAGGATACCTCAAAATTTTAACCGAAAACGGACAGCAAACCGTTCCATTCCTCGAAACCTTTAATTAAGAACATAATGATAGAATCTTCAGCTATTTTCAGTGCCTCAAAGTATCTTTCCCTTTCCTTTCATATAAAGCCCAATCATTTGAACAGCTGCATATGGAGGAAATAATTGAAAATTTCAAAAGTGTGGTGTAAAAATGGGTTTAAACATTTCAAGTTTAGAAAATATGAAGCTTAAAGAGCTTTATGAACTTGCCCGTGAATATAAAGTTTCTTATTACAGCAAGTTATCGAAAAAAGAATTAATCTTTGCCATCCTGAAAGCAAGAGCAGAGCAGGAAGGCTACTTCTTCATGGAAGGTGTCCTGGAGATCATTCAGTCTGAAGGGTTTGGTTTCCTTCGTCCAATCAACTATTCACCAAGCTCAGAGGATATTTATATTTCCGCTTCCCAGATCCGCCGTTTCGATTTGAGAAACGGAGATAAAGTTTCAGGAAAAGTCCGTCCTCCAAAAGAAAATGAGCGTTATTTCGGCCTTCTGCAGGTTGAAGCTGTGAATGGCGATGATCCCGAATCAGCAAAAGAACGTGTTCACTTCCCTGGTCTGACACCACTTTATCCAAACCGCCATATGAAATTGGAGACAGGTACAAGACAGCTGTCTACAAGAATTATGGACCTGCTTGCACCGGTTGGATTCGGACAGCGCGGTCTGATTGTCGCGCCTCCAAAAGCAGGTAAGACAATGCTGTTAAAAGAAATTGCCAACAGCATTACAACCAATCACCCGGAAGCGGAACTGATCGTGCTATTGATTGACGAGCGTCCGGAAGAGGTAACAGACATCGAACGTTCCGTTGCAGGCGATGTAGTCAGTTCCACATTTGATGAAGTGCCGGAAAACCACATTAAAGTGGCCGAGCTCGTTCTTGAACGTGCTATGCGTCTCGTTGAGCATAAACGTGATGTTGTCATTTTAATGGACAGCATCACAAGACTGGCAAGAGCCTATAACCTGGTTATTCCTCCAAGCGGCAGAACCCTGTCCGGCGGTATTGACCCGGCGGCATTCCACCGTCCAAAGCGTTTCTTCGGTGCTGCCCGAAACATTGAAGAGGGCGGAAGCTTAACGATTCTGGCAACTGCACTCGTTGACACGGGTTCACGAATGGATGATGTTATTTACGAAGAATTCAAGGGGACAGGTAATATGGAGCTGCACCTTGACCGTTCACTGGCTGAAAGAAGAATCTTCCCGGCCATCGACATCCGCCGCTCCGGCACGCGTAAAGAGGAACTTCTTATTCAGAAAGATCACTTGGACAAGCTGTGGGCAATCCGCAAGTCCATGTCAGATTCACCGGACTTCGCCGAAAAACTGCTTCGCAAGCTAAGACAGACAAAATCAAACGAAGAATTTTTCGCTAACCTTGCTGAAGAAATGAAGGCTAAGCGTTCGTAATTAAATTTGGATGCAATTGTCTTTTTTAAGAATGCTGTTTATTTAAATTTGTTTTCTGCAGTAATCTAAATTACTCTACTGAGTTGGTTGGAGCGGAGGGCATTTGACTCCTGCGGGAGGAGAGGGAGCGGGAGACCCCGCAGGCGAAGCCGAGGAGGCTCCCGTTCCTCCCCGCGGAAAGCAAATGCCTGCAGCGGAAACTAACGGGTAACGTTAATAAACAAAATTCCATCTGGAAATTCCAGGATGCAGAATTCGCTTATTGCAAAAAACACATGGACTTGTTATAATGATGACAGTGTGTTTTTGAAGTTTACGGCAATTCATGATTGCCCGTAATATATAACTCTGTTTCGAATGATTCAGGGCGGAAGGAGATGAAAAGAATGAAATCAGGAATTCATCCTAACTATAAAAAAGCAATGGTGAAATGTGCTTGTGGTAACGAGTTCGAAACCGGTTCTGTTCAAGAAGAGATCCGCGTTGAAACTTGCTCTGAGTGCCATCCATTCTATACTGGACGTCAGAAATTCGCTGAAGCCGGCGGACGTGTTGACCGTTTCAATAAGAAATACGGCATTAAGTCAGAACAAAAATAATAAACAACAAAAACAGGCAAGTTAACTTTCTTGCCTGTTTTTTATTGCAAAATAAGCTGTTATGAAGAATTGCTTTAGGGACCTTTTTGCTTTTAGAAGCGCGACCCTTTTCTTCATAAAATAGTTAAAACAAGCCATTCTATTAGTTAGAACGAGGAAGGAGAGGCCGTTCATGTACGTTATGAATCATCACGGATGGGTGGAAGTCATTTGCGGCAGCATGTTCTCCGGTAAATCAGAAGAACTGATTCGCCGTGTGCGCAGAGCTCAGTTCGCCAAACAGCAAATCGCTGTATTTAAACCGCAGATTGATAACCGATATAGTGATGAAGCTGTCGTTTCACATAATGGAACTTCGGTCATAGCTAAACCCCTGACCCAGTCTACCGATATTTTTAAATACATTACACCTGAAACTGATTTGATTGCTATTGATGAAGTGCAATTCTTTGATGATGAAATTGTCAAAGTCATTCAGCACCTGGCTGACAGCGGACATCGTGTCATTGCTGCCGGACTTGACCAGGACTTCCGCGGGGAGCCGTTTGGCCAAATGCCTGCCATCATGGCGATAGCAGAATTGGTTACAAAGCTTCAAGCCGTCTGTGCCGTCTGCGGATCACCTGCAAGCCGTACACAGCGCCTGATCAATGGAAATCCAGCTTCATATGATGACCCGGTTATTTTAGTTGGCGCCTCAGAAGCCTATGAACCGCGCTGCCGCCATCACCATGAAGTTCCCAAATCACCCAATGTTTTAGAAAAACAGAAGACAACCGAGTTTTTATCATAAATTCATACTTAACGATCTCTCTGCCCTGGCGTGTTCCGGGCAGTTTTTTTATTTTGCCGAGCAGAATTGGTCGCCATGAAGAGTTCATGAAGCCGAAAAGCAGAAGATCCGCGAAAAATCCGTGAGTGAGTCCGAACCTTGGTCAACTTCAGACAAAAAAGTAAAATCCGGGAGACTGAGTCCGAACTTGAGTTAACTTCAGACACAAAAAGCGAAAATCCAATGATTTGAGTCTGAACTCGGAGTGGCTTCAGACAAGAAACTAAGAAAAATGCTCACCAAAGCTTCAGCAAATCAAAAATCAACGCCTTCACACCCCAGCTCTGCCTTATATTGGACCGCACAATCCTCCCTCTAGCGGACATGCTATAAAAAGGAGGTGTAAGAAATGAAGAAACTGAGTATTTTCCTTTTGATGCTCGCATTTATGGCTGGCTGTGCCAACAATCAGGCAACTGAAAGTGAGTATGACCATGAGAGCCGAGATGGGGTTTCATTTATCAATAATGAACTGGACCGCACGGAGGACAATGATACAATGGACCGGACGATGAGCGGTGACCAGAACCCGAACTTTATCAATTTTGACGGCAAACGCCTGGATAACCAGGATGATATCGACCAGGCCCGCAAGGTGATTGCTGCTCATGATGGATTCCGTCCTGGAGCTGTCTGGGTTAATGGAGAAGATATGTGGGTGACAGCTTATCGACGAGGCAATATGACCCATCAGGAAAAAATAGATTCTCAAGCGCAACTGCACAAAATGCTGATCAAGGCTCTGCCCCGTTATCATATTGAGGTGAAGGTTCAGGAAGACCGCACGTAAAATGCCCTGCTTACCAGGGCATTTTTTTACGCAGCTTTTCTTTTTAAAATAGCTTTGTTCGAGGTCACAAAACTGTGCAGTGCCATACCAGCAATGACAAGGGCCATCCCTGTTAAAGAAATTCCAGATGGCAGCGGGCTTGACAGCAGCGCCACTTCACCGAGTACAGCGAAAAGAACCTCTAGAGATTGGGTTGCTTCCACAGCCCCCAGCTTTTGCATATTGCCCCGGACTAGGTCTGTTGCTGCAAAGAATAATACTGTAGCAAAAACTCCGGAAAAGAGAGCGACTAAACCGGATTGAGTGACCTGGCTGAAACTGGGCACTCCGCTTGTTGCCATGGCAACAACTGAGAGCAGGAACCAAAACGGAAGACTGGCAATCGTCATTCCGAGCACACGCTGGTAGGCGTCAAGCCGATTCTCACACACATCCATCATTTTACGGTTGCCTAACGGGTAGGCAAAGGATGCAATAATCAAAGGAATGATGACAAGCAGCGTATCCCGCAAAGAAATGGAGGATGCGTGCTCCACCTGCATAACCGCAACTCCAAGAAGAATGACCAGGCTCATCATCATTCCGCGAAAAGGAATTTTCCCTCTTACTTTCACCGTTCCATTTCCGGTTTGAAACGCAACGAAAAAAAACGGTGCAAGCAGGGAACCGGAGATAATCGTAATCTGCCAGGTTCCGGCAATCAGCCAGCCGGGTCCATAGGCTGCCGCAAAACATAAAGGTGCGTAAAATAAGCCAAAGCCTACAAAGCTCCATAGCAGCCATGGTCCTGGGGCCTTTTTCATTTCAGTAAATAAGGGCCGCAAATTCCCCCTGAATGCCACAATGGCACCCAACAGTGGAATCATGAAAAAATAGCGGAGCGATGCACTCCATAGCCAGCTCCCGCCATCCATTTCCATTGCCCGGTTTAATACAAAAGTGAAAGCAAAGAAGAAGGCGGAGAAAATGCCTAATACAATGGCTTTCATGCCGGTTCACCTCATTTCCCAGTTAAAAGCGCTGAGCCAATTTACCTTGCAGAGATAAAACCAATATATAGGATATAACCACTCCAGGCAATGATTTTTCAGAAAATTCCCGGACAAAAAGAAAGCCATGAATCGTTTTGACTGTAACTTTCAGCTATACTATAATTAGAATGTTATGGAGCTATGTCTGTAAATAAATTTAACTATACTCCGCCGGGAAATCCCCCGCGGTTATTGGATAAAAAATTGAGGTGAATGGCTGTGTTTGATCGTCTTCAATCTGTCGAGGACCGTTATGAAAGATTAAATGAGCTTTTGAGCGATCCTGAAATTGTCAATGATCCGAAAAAGCTTCGCGAATATTCAAAAGAACAGTCCGGTATTCAGGAAACTGTTGACACATACCGCGAATATAAAGAAGTGAAAGAGCAGTATCAGGATGCGCGTGCCATGCTTGAAGAGAAGCTGGATGCAGAAATGCGCGAAATGGTAAAAGAAGAGCTGTCTGAGCTTGAAGAAAGAAAAGAGGACCTGGAAGCGCGTCTGAAAATCCTCCTCATTCCTAAAGACCCGAATGATGACAAAAACGTTATTATGGAAATCCGCGGTGCTGCCGGCGGTGATGAAGCTGCCTTATTTGCAGGTGACCTATACCGCATGTACAGCCGCTTTGCTGAGACGCAGGGCTGGAAAATCGATGTCATTGAAACCAGCTCAACAGGTGTAGGCGGCTATAAGGAAATCATCTTCATGATCAACGGAAATGGCGCATATTCCAAGCTTAAGTTTGAAAATGGCGCACACCGTGTTCAGCGTGTACCGGAGACTGAATCCGGAGGGCGCATCCACACTTCTACGGCAACGGTTGCGGTTCTTCCGGAAGCAGAAGAAGTGGAAATCGATATTCATGAAAAAGATATCCGTGTGGATACATTTGCTTCAAGCGGACCGGGCGGACAGAGTGTTAACACGACGATGTCAGCTGTTCGTCTGACTCACTTGCCGACAGGTACGGTTGTATCCTGCCAGGATGAAAAGTCACAGATCAAAAATAAAGAAAAAGCGATGAAGGTTCTTCGTGCACGTGTTTATGATAAGTTCCAGCAGGAAGCACAGGCGGAATATGACCAGCAGCGTAAATCAGCAGTTGGTACCGGAGACCGCTCTGAGCGTATCCGTACGTACAACTTCCCGCAAAACCGTGTAACCGATCACCGCATCGGCTTAACGATCCAAAAGCTTGATCAGATCCTTCAAGGCAAGCTCGATGAGGTTATTGACGCACTGATCGTGGAAGAGCAATCTGCCAAGTTGGACAGTGCATCCAATGAGTAATTCAACGATGAAAGTATATGAAGCCCTCAACTGGGCTTCTTCTTTTTTAAAGAAGTCAAATCGGGATGAGAATGCCGGTGAGCTGCTATTGCAGCATTTTATGAAGATGAGCAGGGCGAGCTTTCTGGCTAATCTGCGCGAAGAATTGCATCCGGAAGTCATCGCTGAATTCCAGAGAGCAGTGCAGGCACACGCAGCGGGCCATCCTGTTCAGTATATCATCGGCTCTGAGGAATTCTACGGGCGCACCTTCCAGGTGAATGAAGATGTGCTTATTCCAAGGCCGGAAACAGAAGAACTGGTTTATAACGCTCTGCAGAAGATAAATAAGCTGTTTGGTACCGCAACTGGGCTTGAAATGGCGGACATTGGCACAGGAAGCGGAGCGATTGCTGTTACGATGAAGCTCGAGAAACCGGAATTAAATGTCACGGCCACAGATATCTATGGGCCGACCCTTGAGCTTGCTCAAAAAAATGCAGAACAAAATGGCGCAGAAATCGAATTTTTCCAAGGTGACCTTCTCCAGCCTCTTATCTCAAAAGGAAAAAAATTTGATATCATTCTATCAAACCCTCCGTATATACCGGAAAAGGATATCGAGTGGATGTCAGATGTAGTCACCAAGCACGAGCCGCATCGTGCCCTTTTTGCAGGGGAAGAAGGACTGGATCTATACAAGCGCTTTATGGCAGAGTTGCCAGCTGTCATCAAAGACCGTTCCCTCATCGGTTTCGAGGTAGGAGCCGGCCAAAGTGCAGCAGTTTCTGCACTCCTGCAAAAGACTTTTCCACAGGCCAATATCGAAACCATCTACGATATAAACGGCAAAGACCGGATGGTTTTTGCGGAAATCGGGTGACAGGCAACACCCGAATTTTGTCGAATAATAGAAACTAGAAAAATATTAATTTTAATAGTTTAAGATTCTGCCATCCTGTCCACACTGTGGATAGTGAAGGGATGGTGGCGGAAATGATGAACACAAAAACGATTGTGAAATTATATGTACTGATTTTATCCTTAGGAACTATTTTGAGTTTATATATACCACAGACAGAAGTGACAGCTGATGAACCGATGGTCATACCAAATGAGGCCATCAGGCTGCGCATTCTGGCCAATAGTGATAATGAAGAGGACCAGGCGGTTAAAAGAAAAGTAAGGGACGCAGTAAATGCAGAAATCACAGAGTGGGTGGCAGAGCTGACTTCTATCGAAGATGCCCGCGAACTGATCCAGTCCAGATTGCCTGAGATTCAGAAGATTGCCGAACAAGTAGTTGCTGAAGAAGGGGCGAACCAAAGTGTAAATGCCGACTTTGGAAAAGTCAGCTTCCCGACGAAATTATACGGACAATTCTTATATCCTGCTGGCGAATACGAAGCGATCCTCATCACTCTTGGCGAAGGAAAAGGCGCCAACTGGTGGTGTGTGCTATTCCCTCCTCTATGCTTCCTTGACTTCTCAAACGGTGTAGCTGTAAGCGAAGGGTTTGAAGAAGGAGAAAAGAAGGGAGTAGTACAAGCAGAAGAAATCGCGGCTGACACAGACTCCGAAAAAGAAACTCCTCCGGTTTATACAGAGGAAGATGAAGAACCGGTAGAAGTAAAATTCTTCTTAGTAGAAATATGGGAAAAAATCTTTGGTTAAACCCTGCTGCAGAGCAGGGTTTTTCTTTTTACGGTGAGTTAATGGGTGTGCCTGGAGTCGGCTTCGGACAGTGGGAGCGGGAAAAGGGGATTCAGAGTCAGAACTTGGGTCAACTTCAGACACAAAAGTGAGAAAAAAGCGCAGGAAGAGTCAGAACCTGGGTCAACTTCAGACACAAACGCAGGAAAAAGCGCAGGCAGAGTCAGAACCCCGAGCCCGTCCCCACCCCCTTTTTAGAATCATTTTAAAAGTTGGAAATCAAATTACAATTAAGACAAGCATATAACATCTTTCTTTCATGCGTTTGATTCTCTTAAAAACGGATATTTAAAGGAGTGTAGCAACAAAACACAAACAAAAAAGGAGATGAAAGATTATGGCTAAAAACAACAATAATAACAATGATAAAATGTCTCGTGAGGAACGGGGACGCATGGGCGGAGAAGCAACAAGCCGCAACCATGATAAGGATTTCTATCAGGAAATCGGCTCCAAAGGCGGAGAAGCAACAGCTGAGAACCATGACAAGGACTTCTATCAGGAGATTGGCAAAAAAGGCGGCGAAGCGACGGCAGAAAATCATGATAGTGATTTCTATCAGGAGATTGGCCAAAAAGGCGGAGAAGCAACAGCCGAAAACCATGACAAGGAATTCTACCAGGAAATAGGCAAAAAAGGCGGAGAAGCAACCAGTGAAAATCATGACCGCGATTTCTATGAAGAAATCGGCCGGAAAGGCGGCAACTCGAACGACTAAACCTGCCGCAGAAAAAATGTATATGATAGTAATATAACACGGCAGCCGCATCAGACAGCTGCCGTGTTTTCTATTTAGTCATAGTTTATGCCGCTAACTGTCCAGCACAAGCAGACTGCCCCCTCGAGGTGTCGGCAAGACACTTCCTCTTCTCTGAAAATCTAGTTCTACTTTTTCTATTTTTTCATATTCATAGAGTGACAATAAGAAAATGGGGTGAAGAAATGGAAACAGGTGTAGTGAGATGTGCTCATGCTTCAGATGTGGAGAATCTGGCATCATTTCTGGAATCGGCAAACTTAAGTACGGACGGGATAAAGGAAGCAATTGAATATTTTTTAATTATGGAGAATGATTCCGGGGATATTAAGGCTACCCTGGGAATTGAACCCCATGGAAAGGCCGGTCTTTTGAGATCGCTTGTGATGACATCCACAGCAACTGAAAAAGATTTATTTATTTTGTTTGAGCAAATATTAATGCTGGCCAGGGATCGGGGCATGGAGGCTTTGTATCTCGCATCGAATAAACGAAATTCACTGCCCTTTTTCAGCCTGCTTGGTTTCAAAGAAGAAGAAACAGCTTACTTGCCGGAAGTATTATTCAATTCAGAGCATGTTAAACACATCCTGACTGTGGATAACTCTTTCTTTTTGAAATTATCGATGTGAATTGTGGGTATCTTGCCAAAGTTATACACAAATCCGTCTTATTTATACACAATTTGTGGATAAGACTTGAGTTATCCAGCTTCTTCTACTATACTTTCCAAAGGAATGTTCAAAAAAATGTCGAAAACATAGGAATTTTGACAGCAAAAAAACATTTTTTATGAAGGTGGATAACAATGATTACAAAAAGATGGTCGGTGGATAACAGTGTGGATAAAGAAGATAGTTATTCACAGTGTACACAGGCTGCCGATTTGCTGAAAAATAATGAAGTAGTCGCTTTTCCAACAGAAACCGTATATGGATTGGGTGGGAATGCGAAAAATGACCAAGCGGTCAAAAAAATATTCGAGGCAAAAGGACGTCCGAGTGATAATCCCCTGATTATCCACATTGCTGATAAAGCTCAGCTGGACGCTTTTATAACAGAAATTCCGCAAAAGGCGCAGACGCTGATAGAACATTTTTGGCCGGGACCGCTCACGCTTATTTTTATTCATAAGGAGGGCGTTCTTTCCGAATATGCCACAGCAGGTTTATCCACAGTGGCTGTGAGAATGCCGGATCATCCTGTTGCCCTGGCTTTGCTGAAGAAAACTGGGCTGCCCATTGCGGCTCCAAGTGCGAACCGGTCCGGAAGGCCAAGTCCGACAACGGCTGACCATGTCTGGGAAGACCTGAATGGAAGAATTGCCGGATTAGTGGACGGAGGTCCGACTGGTGTTGGTGTGGAATCAACTGTTGTGGATTGTACGGGAGAAGTGCCGGTTATCTTAAGGCCGGGCGGCATTACAAGAGAACAGCTGGAAGAGGTTGTGGGAGAGGTCAGTGTTGACCCTGCCTTAACGGATGAAAGCCAGGCGCCGAAATCTCCGGGCATGAAGTACCGTCACTATGCGCCGGATGCACCTCTTTATTTAGTAGAAGGAACAAGAGAGGATATCCAGCAATTTGTTGAGGATAAGAAGCAGGAAGGTCTTTCGGTTGGCGTTCTGACGACAGTGGAAAACCGGGAATTCTATCATGCTGACTATGTGTATGCCTGCGGGCAGCGGGAAAAGCTTGAGACCGTGGCAAGCTCTCTCTATGAAGCGTTAAGATATTTTAATACAACTGATGCTGATATTATTTTCTGTGAGATGTTTCCGGGGGAAGGCGTCGGGCATGCCATCATGAACCGCCTGATGAAAGCAGCCGGACACAGGGTCATTAGCAGATAATATAGAAACCGTTTCGTCATGAAGCGGTTTTTTGTTTTGTAAAGAGGAAGGGCATTCTAAATCCGCCTGGACGTGCATATGCTGAATTAGCAAGTCCAAGGGGGCGGAAAAATGTCTGCAATGATTGGGGAAATTCTAACACTGGCTTTAATGGCATTCGCATTGGGAATGGATGCCTTTTCAGTAGGTCTTGGCATGGGGATGTACAAACTCCGCCTCAGACAAATAGCTAAAATCGGCATCACCATTGGACTTTTCCATGTATGGATGCCTTTATTGGGAATGATAGCAGGCAGATTCCTTTCAAATACATTTGGAGCCATTGCCGGATATGTTGGCGGGGGGCTGCTCCTTTTATTAGGTGTGCAGATGATTTGGTCAAGCTTCAGGGATGAAGAAGACAGCTTAATTACGCCAGTGGGCATAGGGCTGCTGATTTTTGCACTGAGCGTCAGCCTTGATAGTTTTTCAGTCGGCCTAAGCCTTGGAATCTACGGAGCTAAAACTTTACTGGTACTCGTCTTCTTCGGAGCCGGGGCGACCATCCTCACATGGGCCGGCCTCCTCACCGGAAGAAAAGTCCAAAGCTGGATCGGCTCCTACAGCGAAGCTCTCGGTGGCGCCATCCTCCTCGCTTTTGGGATAAAGCTTTTAATAGGGTAACAGGTACCGCTCGAATTTTGTCGAATAAGAAGTCGCGGAAATGCAGCCGTTGTTTAAATGTTAATATTTTGTGAAAAATGAAAAGGGTGCAGGCTGCCCTTTTTCTTTTTTTTTGCTTGGGAGCTATAGGTGTTATAGGAAAATTGTCTTATAATGTAAGAAAAGTTTGGATAAAGTTTTAGAGTAATAAACCGATATAAAAGGAGGGAGAGTTTCTATGGCAAATGTATTATTTGTTTGTACGGGAAATACATGCAGAAGCCCGATGGCAGAAGCCATTTTAAAAAGCAGATCGATTCCCGATTTGGAAGTGAAGTCTGCTGGCGTATATGCGGCAGACGGCAGTAAAGCGTCCGAGAATACGAAAAGTGTACTGGAGGAGAACGGAATTCCGCTTCAGCATCAGTCATCCAGTTTGGGTGAAGAGCTAATAGACTGGGCAACCTATATCTTAACGATGACAGCAGGCCACAAAAATACGGTTTTGTCCATGTTTCCAGGTGCAGAGGGCAAAACCTTCACATTAAAAGAGTTTGCCGGAGCATCGGGAGATATTATCGATCCATATGGCGGGCCGGTTGAGATATATAGAAGCACATTTAAAGATCTGACAGAAGCGATTGAGCAGATTCTGGATCGCGTAAAGAGACAAGATTAATCAGGGGGACAACATAATGGGGGAGAAAAAGGGCTATAAATTCGGCCTGAGAAAAAAGCTCGTGTTATTCATCACATCGCTGGCCATCATTACATACACAACAAGTGCAATATTTCTTTACTTCTTATTTCCAAGCATTGAAGAGATGCTTCCATTTGGAGAGGCTGTTTTTACTATTCTAACCTTAGGAATGGGGATTTTCTGGTCAGGTGTACTAGCCTTTTTTGCAGCAGGCTTTATCACTAAACCATTGCAGAAGCTGGAAAAAACGGCCCTCATGGCTGCCAATGGCGATATCGGCCAGGATGCAGAGCTTTCCAAGTCAGATGATGAGATCCGTTCATTGGGGATTGCGTTCAACCATATGCTTTTCAATTTAAGGGATATGGTTCATAAGATTGACGAGAACTTCCGGGAAACGAATGAAAAAGTCATTGCCATGTCCTCCGAGTCCTCAGCAGCTGCAGAACAGGCTGATGCGATTGCCAGGACCATCAGCGAGATTTCCCAGGGAGCAGATAGTTCTGCCGTTTCCATTCAGTCAACAGCTGAATCCATGGAAGATGTTCTGCGCATTGCCCAGGAAGTCCAGGATACAGCAAAAGCATCACAGCATGTTTCCGGTGAAATGGTTCAGGACCTGATGGAATCAAAGAAGGTAATCCATTCACTTATTTCCGGCATAGAAAAACTGGCCCAGGATAATGAGGAATCACTTCAGACAGTCAAGCGTCTTGAGCAGAATGCCGTAAAGGTAGAGCAGATTATACAGCTTGTCGGTGACATTGCAGCCCAGACGAATCTTCTTGCTTTAAATGCTTCCATTGAAGCGGCCCGTGCGGGGGACCATGGCAAAGGATTTGCCGTAGTCGCTGAAGAAGTGCGGAAGCTTGCAGATGAGAGTGCTAAAGCAGTCCAGGGCATCTCGGAGCTGATACAGAACATACAGGAAGAGGTCCGCAATGTTGTCACGCAAATCTCTTATCAGGTGGAGACTGCTAATAATGAAGTGAAAAAAGGCACGAAAACAAATGAAGTGATAGAGGAAATGGCGAAAGTGGTCAATGAAATGGCTGCTTCAGTGTCTGCCATTTCAGGACTGGTGGATTCCCAGATGGAAGGCATCCAGCATACATCCACCCAATCTCAGGAAGTAGCGGCCATTGCGGAAGAAACATCAGCGGGTGCACAGGAGGTTTCGGCTGCCACTCAGCACCAGACCGCTGTTATCGGCAATGTGGAAAAGCTCGCTATTGAGCTAAAAGAGCAGGCAGAAAAATTAAATAGCACCATTACGAAATTTAAATTATAAGGGAGCCCAAATTGCGGCTCCCTTTCTTTATATTTTCAAGGTTTTGTGTCAAAATAAGAGCATAATGTCAAAATAAAGCGGCTTCAAACTGGAGGGTTTCATTATGAAAATTGCAATCGCATCAGATCATGGCGGACTTAATCTCCGCGAAGAAATAAAAAGCTTAATGGATGAAATGGGCATTGAATATGAAGATTTCGGCTGTGAGTGTGAAACTTCAGTAGATTATCCGGATTATGCATTGCCAGTTGCCGAAAAGGTTGCAGGCGGCGAATTCGATAAGGGCATTCTGATCTGTGGAACCGGAATCGGCATGAGCATCTCTGCCAACAAAGTAAAGGGAATCCGCTGTGCACTGGTGCATGATGTATTCAGTGCCAAAGCAACCCGTGAACATAATGACAGCAATATCCTTGCGATGGGTGAACGGGTAATTGGCCCTGGCCTGGCCCGTGAAATTGCAAAAGTTTGGCTTTCAACAGATTTTGAAGGCGGCCGCCATGAAAACCGTGTCGGAAAGATTACTGCTTACGAAACGAAGTAAACTTTCGAAAGGGTGAGCTTTTTGATCAATCAATGGAAAAAAGAATGGGATACCATCATTCGTGAATTCAGCGAACAAGTACCTTTTAATGAAAAGCATATTCTTGCCGTGGGCTGCAGCACAAGTGAAGTCGCCGGGAAACGAATAGGCACAGCCGGAACGGAACAAGTGGCTGAAATGATATTTGAGCGTCTGGACAAGCTCAGCCAGGACACCGGAGCTGCTCTGGCTTTTCAATGCTGCGAGCATTTGAACAGGGCATTAGTCGTGGAGCGGGCTGTTGCCGAGGCAAGAAATCTGGATGAAGTGGCCGTCATCCCTCACCGCAAGGCCGGCGGTGCGATGGCGACATATGCCTATGAACACTTCAAAGATCCCGTCATGGTGGAGTTTATCAAGGCAGATGCCGGCATTGATATCGGCGACACACTGATCGGCATGCACCTGAAGCATGTCGCAGTTCCAATCAGGACATCCCAAAAATCAGTCGGCGAGGCCCACGTCACCCTGGCTAAAACCAGGCCGAAACTCATCGGCGGTGTCCGGGCGATCTATGAACGGAACGCTGAGAATGAATCCTGCAGGTAGATAAATATTAATTTGATGCCCCGATCGCCTGGTGATTGGGGCTTTATACTCCCTGTTGGATTCTTGATGAGTTTTGACCGCTGGAGGTCAGTTCGGACTGAAAAACCATAAATCATGGATTCAGAGTCCGAAGTCAGGTTAACTTCGGACATAGAAAGCAGAAATCAGGGATTCAAAGTCAGAAGTCAGGTCACCTTCGGACACAAAAAGTAGAAATAGAGGATTCAGAGTCCGAAGTTAGGTCACCTTCGGACACAAAAAGTAGAAATCGGGGATTCAGAGTCCGAAGTCAGCGCAACTTCGGACAGAAAAAGCATAAGTCATAGATTCAGAGTCCGAACCCGCCACGCCAAAAGAATGGTGACAGGTACCCATACCAATCTCCCAAACTGGTATAGGTGCCTGTCACTTTTTCAGAAAACATGCTAAAATAAAAAAGAATTTTCACAAAAAGATCGATACATAGAATTGGAAAGCCCTCAGAGGCTTGCCTTCATTAAAAGTGTGTTGGAGAAAAGGGAGGATTCTTATGAAGCATTTAGCACAGCAGGATGAGCAGGTTTTCAAGTCGATTCAGGAAGAATTAGGACGCCAGAGATCAAAGATTGAATTAATCGCTTCTGAAAACTTTGTCAGTGAAGCGGTAATGGAAGCACAGGGTTCTGTTTTAACAAACAAGTATGCTGAAGGCTATCCGGGCCGCCGCTATTATGGCGGATGTGAGCATGTGGATGTAGTCGAAGATTTAGCCCGTGACCGTGCGAAAGAAATTTTCGGTGCAGAGCATGTGAATGTACAGCCGCATTCAGGTGCACAGGCAAACATGGCCGTATACTTCACTGTCTTAGAGCAGGGAGATACTGTTCTCGGTATGAATCTCTCACATGGCGGACATTTAACGCACGGCAGCCCTGTTAACTTCAGCGGCGTGCAGTACAATTTCGTTGAATATGGCGTGGATAAAGAAACACACCGCATTGATTACGAAGATGTCCTTGAAAAAGCCCGCACGTCTAAGCCTAAATTAATTGTAGCGGGTGCAAGTGCCTATCCGCGTGAAATTGACTTCAAGCGTTTCCGTGAAATTGCCGATGAAGTCGGTGCCATGCTGATGGTTGATATGGCTCACATTGCAGGCCTTGTAGCTGCTGGGCTTCATCAGAATCCGGTACCGTTCGCGGACTTTGTAACAACTACTACTCACAAGACATTACGCGGACCGCGCGGCGGCATGATTCTCTGCAAAGAAGAATATGCGAAGAAAATTGATAAATCCATTTTCCCTGGAATCCAGGGCGGTCCTTTAATGCACGTCATTGCGGCAAAAGCGGTTGCTTTCGGCGAAGCGCTTCAGGATGATTTCAAAACCTATGCAGGCAATATCATTTCGAATGCCAAAAAGCTGGCTGAAGCACTAAAGACTGAAGGAATTGATCTTGTATCACAGGGTACAGACAACCATTTGTTGCTGGTTGATCTCCGCTCCCTTGGCCTAACCGGGAAAGTAGCTGAGAAAGTACTTGATGAGGTCGGCATTACAGTCAACAAAAACACGATTCCTTTCGATCCGGAAAGCCCATTTGTCACAAGCGGCATCCGTATCGGTACAGCGGCCGTTACATCCCGCGGATTTGGTGAAAAAGAAATGCAGGAAATTGCATCCATCATCGCCTTCACACTTAAAAATCACGAAGATGAAGGGAAGCTTAAAGAAGCGGCTCAGCGCGTAGAAGCCCTAACAGGAACCTTCACTTTATATCCAGAATATTAATCAATCAGCCGGTCTCAGCTTGAGGCCGGCTTTTATGTGGTAACATAAGAAAATTTTGGACTTAGTGAAACTGTCTGGCTCCCTGTTCTAAGCTAATCCTTCAAAGTCGCCAATAAAAGGTTTACTTCCGCTTTTCTTGTAATAATGACTTTTCTTTTACAAATACGAATCATAGTTGCCGATGGAATTGTTTTTCTGTAAAATTAGACGAAGTGTGGTTCGACTAATCTGCATAATGAAAAGGAGAGATACTCATGGCAAAGGTTTACGTTTTTGATCATCCATTAATTCAGCATAAGCTTACATACATTCGTGAAAAGAGTACGGGAACAAAGGAATTCCGCGAGCTTGTCGATGAAGTGGCAACTCTGATGGCATTCGAGATTACCCGTGACATGCCTTTAGAAGAAATCACAATTGATACACCAGTCAGCACGATGAAGTCCAATGTTCTTGCAGGTAAGAAGCTGGGAATCATCCCAATTCTGCGTGCAGGAATTGGAATGGTTGACGGTATCCTGAAGCTGATTCCAGCTGCAAAAGTGGGCCATATCGGTTTATACCGTGACCCGGAAACCCTGCAGCCTGTTGAATACTATGTGAAGCTTCCAAGTGATGTGGAAGAAAGAGATTTCATCGTAGTTGACCCTATGCTTGCAACTGGCGGCTCTGCGATTGAAGCCATCCACTCTCTCAAAAAGCGCGGAGGCAAAAACATTAAATTCATGTGCCTGATTGCCGCTCCTGAAGGGGTTGAAGCTGTGAAAGAAGCTCATCCTGACGTTGACATCTACATTGCAGCATTAGACGAAAAATTGAACGAAAAAGGCTATATCGTCCCTGGTTTGGGCGATGCAGGCGACCGTTTATTTGGAACAAAATAATTCCTTTTTGAAGCACCTTATCCCTTTTTTAATCATAGAAAGATAAGAGGTATTTATCTTTTATGTAAGGGGAAGGTGCTTTAAATGTTTTCCTCAATAAGAGTAATGACGATTTTCGGGACAAGGCCGGAAGCCATTAAAATGGCCCCTCTTGTTCTTGAACTTCAAAAACATCCTGAGCATTTTGAATCGATTGTGACCGTGACGGCACAGCATCGCGAAATGCTTGATCAGGTATTAAATATTTTTAAGATCACACCAGATTATGACCTGAATATCATGAAAGACCGCCAGACACTGGTGGATGTGACTACACGCGGACTTGAAGGCCTTGATAAGATCATGAAGGAAGTAAAGCCGGATATCGTGCTTGTTCACGGTGATACCACTACAACGTTTATTGCAAGCCTTGCCGCTTTCTATAACCAGATTGTCGTAGGCCATGTTGAAGCGGGACTGCGCACATGGAATAAATATTCTCCATTCCCTGAGGAAATGAACCGCCAGCTAACAGGTGTCATGGCTGATCTGCACTTCTCGCCAACATCCAAGTCAGCGGAAAACCTCTTAAATGAGAATAAAAAGAGTGACAGTATTTTCATCACTGGAAACACGGCAATCGATGCGCTTAAAACAACGGTTAAAGATTCGTATCATCATGAAGTCCTTGAGAAAATTGGCGATGACCGCCTTGTGCTGCTGACTGCACACCGCCGTGAAAACCTGGGAGAGCCGATGCGCAACATGTTCAAGGCTATTAAAAGGCTGGTGGAAGAACAGAAAGATATACAAGTCGTCTATCCCGTTCACATGAACCCTGCTGTACGGGAGATTGCATCAGAAATCCTTGGCAGCGATAGCCGCATACACTTAATTGAGCCGCTAGACGTTATTGATTTCCATAATTTTGCTTCACGAGCTCATCTGATTCTGACCGATTCAGGCGGAGTTCAGGAAGAAGCACCATCACTTGGTGTACCTGTACTTGTTCTGCGTGATACAACGGAAAGGCCTGAAGGAATTGAAGCAGGAACCCTTAAGCTTGCCGGCATCGAGGAACAGCCAATTTACGAACTGGCAACGGAGCTTCTGACTGATGGGGCGGCTTATGAAAAAATGGCTAAAGCTGTAAATCCGTATGGAGACGGAAATGCTTCCAGGAGAATTTGCGATGCGATCCGTTACCATTTTAAACAGACGAATGAACGGCCGGAAGAATATAAACCGCAAAACTAATAGAAATGCACCTCTCTTAAGTCGAGGTGCATTTTTCTGTTCTATTTTCAAAAAAGGGGAGGGGAGAAGCGGGCCTCATTCCCTGAAAAACAACATGGTTGATATGTTGGTGGTTGGATGGTTGAAATTGAATAGAGAAATCTATTTTATTTTTATGTTAAAAGTCTCTTTCCCCGCCACGCTGGAAAAGTTATGATAGAGTATAGATGAAATGGAAGATAGATTTGAACAGAAACAGTAAGCGGTTAACAGGTTGATGGGTGGATGGTTATTTGCAAAATGTTGATATATCAATGTTTCCAAAGAGTGTAGAGTGATCAAGTGACGTACTCATGGTTGAAGAAAGGGCGGCAGAAATGACATCAGTGATGAAGCATTTACCGCAAAAATGACCATGGTGGTTTTGTTGGCGGTTAGGTGGTTAGTCATGGGTAATGCCCGGCGGAAGCTGGGGGATCGGCAAGATACCAAGAAAGGTGCTGAGGACGTTGGCGAATCAGTATTTGACAATGAAAGAGCTTAAAGAGGCACTTCCGGAAATACCTGAGAATAGCTTAAAGCGTTATTTGCAGGAGCATGCAGAATACATAAATTATCGGAAGGAACATAATCGCTATAAAATCCAGGCTTCCGAAATTGAAAAGCTTAAATTTATCCGGAAATTATATTCAGATGGGCTGAAAAAAGAGGAAGTTACAGCAAAGCTTGAGGATGCAGGAATTCCGGTCATCATTACAGTGGAGGATGAGGAAGAAAGCAGCTCCACCTCGCTTGTAAATGTGAATTCCGAACTGACAGATATGAAAAAGCTTGTCAGCTTCCTCGTGCAGCAAAACGAGCAATCCCGTCTTACCCAGAATAAAATCAGGGAACAAAACAAACAGCTGATACATGAGGTGCACGAGCTAAAACTCACAATTGAAGATTTAAGAAATGCCCATGCACAAGGCTATGAAAAAGAGAGCGAAAAAGTTACTTCCCTCTATGAAAAACTGATGGCGACACAAAAGTCTGTAGAAGAAGTAGCCGGTGCATTAGAGGCTGAAAAAAGCAAAAGCATCTGGCAGAAGATATTTGGAAAGTAAAGGAATGCCCGAATTGCAAGATCAACGTTTAGACTGCTGTCTGCGGGGTATTGGCATAATGATTTTATATACCCGGGAGGTCGAATAAATGAGAGCATTAGCCGTTTTAGAAGGAGCATTGATTGTCTGGATCATCATGCTTGTGGGTTCATTAATGGGAACCTTCATGTCTGAAGGTTTTATCGCCCTGGTATTTAAGCTGGCAGAAGGAAAAGGAATCCTGCTTACAGTATTACTGATAGCCGCGACCATAGCGGATATGTGGAGAGATAAAAAGCGGGACCATTTAATTCAAAAAGGAAAACTGGAACCGAATCAACTGTTTTAATACATAAAGGGAGAAAGCCATCATTCATTTGATGGTTTTTTTAAATAATCTAAAAGTACCATTTTCTGAAAATACTAAAACTATATTGATAATCAATTGGAAGATAGATAGAATTAATTATACAGAATATTGTATATTGGTCGGTTTTTGAAAAGGAGATGAAGATTTGAAAAGATTAAGGTTATTGTTAATCGTATTCACATTAGTTTTAAGTTCTGCAGCTTTTTCAGGAAATATGGTGAATGCGAAAGAACGGTCCGGGGAGAAATTAAGTCAAGCCCATCCGAAAAAGGCAGGCTTTGATCCGGAGAAATTGAAAGGTATTGATAAAGTCATTACGGAGGCTATTGCGGATGGTGTTACACCGGGTGCAGTAGTTCTTGTAGCCAAGGATGGAAAGATTGTCAAAGAAGAAGCGTACGGATATGCACAAAAGTATGATATGGGGGAATTGCTCGAGAACCCCAGAAAAATGAAAAAGAAAACATTGTTTGATCTTGCTTCCGTTACGAAGGTAATGGGAACCACTCAGGGCATTATGAAACTTGTTGGTGACGGGAAACTCTCGGTCAATGACAGGGTATCTGATTTTATTCCTGAGTTTGCCCAGCATGGAAAACAGGATATTACAGTAGCTGACCTGCTGACACACACTTCTGGTTTAACTCCCTGGAAACCGACATACCTTTACGCTGATAATTCGGAAGAGGTTTTGAATTATATAAACAAGCTGCCACTTGAATATCCGACTGGCACGGACAGAAGATATAGCGATTTTAGCTTTATGATGCTGGGTTTTTTAATTGAAGAGATCAGCGGACAAAAATTGGATATTTACTTAGAAAAAAATATTTATAAGCCCTTAAAAATGAATGATACGATGTTTACCCCACCGGATCATTTCAAGAAAAAAATTGCGGCTACCTCATGGGGAAATCCTTATGAGTATAAAATGATTGATGACCCTAATTTCGGGTACTACGTTGAAGAAAGCCCGGACATGTTCAAATACTGGAGAAATTACACCTTAGTTGGAGAAGTTAATGATGGGAATAGTTTCTATGGCAATAAAGGGGTTGCAGGCCATGCCGGTTTATTTTCGACAGCAAGGGACCTTGCTGTATTGGGCCAGACCATGTTAAATGGCGGAATATATGGGAAAATGAAAATGTATGATCAAGAAGTGATTGATACCTTTACCTCTTCTCAGCGCTTTGGCCAGGGTTATGGCTGGGAGCTGGATAAAAGCTGGTATATGGGAGAACACTATTCTGACAAAGCCTTTGGCCATACTGGTTTTACTGGAACGCAGGTTATTATTGATCCAAAGGAAAATCTTCAGATTATCCTGCTGACGAACAAACAAAACAATGGCCCTTTACCAAGCGGATCATACCGCAGCACAGGCGCTCTTTCTAAAGCAGTAGCTAATATTGTTTATGAATCCTTGAACTAGCCGTAATTTTATATTGATGCATACAAGGCTTCTATTCAGCCCACCCTAAAACAAAAAGAGGGTGGGTTTTCTAATGAAAAAACTCTTACTGTCCATAACAGTCTTATCCTTGTTTTGGAGTCAAACTCCCGTTTCTGCACGAACACTTTCACACCCTCCTATACCGGAAGAGTCACCTGATATTGAAAAAGTGGCAATCATTGTATTAAGTGATGCAAAGAAGGAACAGGAAATAAAAAAAATGATAGAGCAAAATCCTGATCTGCGAATCAGGCATACATTCAATCAGGCATTAAACGGCTTTTCAGTAAAAGGAAAGCCATCTGCATTGCAAAGCCTGCAAAAGCTGGAGTCAGTCTCTGCTGTTTCACCGGTTAATACCTATCATGTTCATTCTGATGACAATATCAAGCTGATTGGCGGCCTCAATGCCAGAGGCTATTATGATGAAAATAACCAGCGCCTTACGGGCAAGGGTGTGAAAGTAGGCGTAATCGATACCGGCATCGATTATAATCATCCTGACTTGCGAAGAAGCTATGGCGGCGGTCGCGATTTGGTGGATAATGATAGAGATCCGATGGAAACAAAGGCTGCCGGGGGACAAGGCACACTGCACGGCACTCACGTCGCGGGCATCATTGCGGCAAATGGCAGGATCCAGGGGGTTGCACCGGAATCAACTATCATCGCTTACAGGGCTCTCGGACCAGGCGGAAGCGGAACAACAGAACAGGTGATAGCGGCCATCGAACAGGCCATAAAGGATAAAGTGGATGTGTTAAACCTTTCATTGGGAAATAACGTAAACGGGCCAGACCTTCCAATAAGCATGGCTCTGAATAAAGCGGTTGAAAAAGGAATAACGGCTGTCACTTCATCAGGCAATTCGGGACCAAATATCTGGACAGTCGGATCTCCAGGAACAGCGTCGAAGGCTATTTCTGTCGGAGCCTCTACACCAACAATAAAGGTGCCATTTTTGAGCATAAACGGACGCGAAATCCGCCTTGATTTGCTCCAGGGTTCAAAGGAATGGGAATTTGACCGCTCCTATGAAATGATCGATGGGGGACTTGGACATCCGGATGAATTAAAGAATGCGGAAGGAAAAATAGTACTAATAGAAAGAGGGGAATTGACGTTTACAGATAAAGCTGTCCATGCGATGGAAGCAGGAGCAGAAGGAATCATTATCTATAACAATACAAAAGGCAGGTTCTTCGGCAATCTGGACAGCCAGGTTCCCATTCCGGCAGCGGCGCTTTCAAAGGAAGAAGGAGAGGAGCTCAAGAAGCTCATGAAGGAAGGAAGGCTACTTGCCCGGACTAATATAATAGAAGAAAGGGACATACTGGCTGACTTCAGCTCCCGCGGACCTGTTACATCCACATGGGAAATTAAACCGGATGTTGTGGCACCGGGAGTTGCCATAAATAGCACCATTCCCGGCGGCTACCTGCCGCTCCAGGGAACAAGCATGGCCGCTCCGCATGTAGCAGGTGCCTGTGCGATCCTCAAACAGGCTCATCCCGAATGGGGGCCGGAACAAATCAAGGCGGCACTCATGAATACCGCTAAACTTATTAGGAATGCGGATGGACAAACATATAGAACGTATGAGCAGGGGGCCGGCAGGATACAGCTTGATCAGGCGCTGAAAGCAGAAACGCTTGTCTTCCCGGCGTCCATGCAATTCGGGAAATTTCAGATCGCAGACAGGCTTCATGACCACAGCAGTTTTATAACGGTTGAAAATATAAGTGAAAACACGCAGTCTTATTCCTTTTCCGTACCACATAAGGAGCAGGGCATCAATTGGGAAATGCCTATGACGTTTCAATTGAACCCGGGCGAAAAGAAAAAGGCTGAAATTAAAATGTCTGCTGATCCGACCCTTTTACAGAAAAAGATCCATGACGGGTACCTTTTATTGAAAGCAGGTGCAGAGAGTATCCATATTCCATACCTGTATGTGCTGGAAGAGCCGGATTACCCAAGGGTGATGGGATTTGGAATCGGCAAAGGAGATAAGCCAGGCACGTATCGATATGAAGTGTATCTGCCGGGCGGGGCAGAGGAATTCGGAATTGCAATGTTTGATTCGGAAAGTCTCCGTTTCATGGGATTTCTGGATTGGAAAAGAAATGCCGGCAAGGGGCAGCTGCTGCAGGAAATCCCTGCTGACAAACTCCCCGGTCCGGGGCTATACCTGGCGAAAGTGTTTGCCAAAAAGGCCGGCAGGGAAGACTGGATCGAAACCTATCTATTTGTGAGGCCGGATGGCCAGCTGGGTGAACCGGAGCCTTCAGCAGAATCAGAAGAGAGTGCGAAGTAAATGAAAATAAAGCGTTTTCAGGAGCGATGCAGAATCTCGCTCCTTTTTCAATAGAAAATCCGAAAATCAAATGTGATAAATATGTGAACATACCATATTTTTGCCTTTTTGTTTGTGAACTTTTTCACTCCAAACGCATTGACATTGACAAAGCCCTATTGTATGCTTACAAAGGGTAAAAGATGATAGGGTTTTCAAAATATTTTTGCAGACATATTTCCCACTTCTGCATGATGTTTATATGATTATTTATGGCCTCAAAACCCTCTTACCATTCTCTTTAAGGGAGGATGCGTTTTTATGCGTCAAAAAGACCGCAACCCATTTAAGGCGGTGGCCTTAATGTCCGCCATTCTTTCCCAGTTAGTAGGTTCCACGCTCATTGGCATTTTCGCCGGAAGATGGCTTGACAGCAAGGCAGGAACTGAGCCTTTATTCCTTTTAATCGGCTTGTTCATTGGACTGGGCGCCGGGATTTACGCCATGCTTCGCCTAATCCAACATTTTTTCACAGGGGAATGAACAACATGCCGGAAATCAAAGCAACTTTTCAAAGACAGCGGAAATACATATTCCTTTTGTTGTCTGTATACGTTCTCGGCTGGGGTTTTACACCTTATCAATCTATTTTTCTTGGCTTGATCTTTGGTACAAGCTTAAGTCTGTTCAATTTGTGGCTGATTTCCCGAAAGGCGCTGCAGTTTGGAGAGGCGGTCGAGAGAGGCGAGAAGGTGCGTTCACTTGGAACGGTATCCAGAATGGCTACAGCAGTATTTGCTGTGATGATCGCTCTGGAATACCCTGAGAAGCTGCATCTGATCAGTGTGGTATTTGGATTAATGACATCCTATATTGTCATTATGATAGATTATTTTCTTCAATCTTTTCAATTACGTAAATAGCGGGAAGAGAGGTGAACACTATTGCATCATGAAGCTCCTATAGTGGACTTTTTAGGATTGAATTTTAACTTATCAAACGTACTGATGATCACAGTGGCAAGTGCTATTGTATTCATTATTGCTTTGCTTTCAACCCGTCGATTGGCCATGAAACCAACGGGGATGCAAAACTTCTTCGAATGGGTAATGGATTTTGTTAAGAATATCATTAACAGTACGATGGACTGGAAGACAGGCGGAAGATTCCATATCCTTGGATTAACCCTGATCATGTATATTTTTGTTTCAAACATGCTCGGACTTCCGTTCGCGATCACTTATGATCACACTTTATGGTGGAAATCGCCAACAGCCGATCCTGTTATCACCTTAACATTAGCGGCAATGGTAGTCGGGCTTTCGCATTACTATGGCGTAAAGCTTAAAGGAGTAGGAGAATACGGCCGGGATTTTATCAGGCCAATGCCTTTCTTGTTCCCATTGAAAATCATTGAAGAGTTTGCAAATACTCTGACATTAGGACTTCGTCTTTACGGTAACATCTACGCAGGTGAAATCCTGCTGACGTTGCTTGTCGGAGGACTCGCAAGTGCCGGTGTAGGCGGAATGCTTGCCGCAGTTATACCAACACTTGTATGGCAGGGATTCTCAATCTTTGTCGGATCTATCCAGGCATTCATTTTCTGTATGTTAACAATGGTTTATATGGCACACAAAGTGAGCCAGGACCATTAATATATACCTGTTCATTTTATGGACAAAACATTTTAAACAAATAAATTTTCATACAATTTAAGGAGGAACTCAATAATGGGTCTTTTAGCAGCAGCAATTGCAATCGGTTTAGCAGCACTAGGTGCCGGTATCGGTAACGGTCTTATCGTTTCAAAAACAGTAGAAGGTATGGCTCGCCAGCCAGAAGCTCGCGGTATGCTTCAAACTACAATGTTCATCGGGGTTGCACTAGTTGAGGCCGTTCCGATCATTGGCGTTGTTATCGCGTTCATGGTTATCGGCGGTTAATTAATACTGTACCAATCGTTCAAAAATGGCGAAGATCATTCCATGAACCTTCGCCATTCCTTTATGTTTTTTTACCGTAAACTAATTCGGAATCATGCATATGACTCCGTTTCATAAGTGGAACAACTCTTGAAGGGAGTGAATCGAGGGTGTTAACAAACAGTCTAGTATTAGGCGCTGCAGGCGGCGGTTTTAACGGCGGGGACATTTTGTACCAGCTGGTCATGTTCATTATCTTGTTGGCATTGCTGAAAAAATTCGCGTGGGGTCCGTTAATGGGCATTATGCAGCAGCGTGAAGAGCACATTGCCAGTGAAATTCAAGCGGCAGAAGAAAGCCGTACAGAAGCAAAGAAACTTTTAGAAGAGCAAAGAAGTCTTTTAAAAGAAGCACGTACAGAAGCGCAGGGTCTTATCGAAAATGCGAAGAAACAAGGCGATGTTCAGCGTGAGGAGATCGTTGCGGCTGCCCGCACTGAGTCTGAGCGCATTAAGGAATCTGCAAAGCTTGAAATCGAGCAGCAGAAAGAACAGGCGGTTGCCGCTATCCGCGAGCAGGTCGCTTCATTGTCTGTCCTAATTGCTTCCAAGGTTATCGAGAAGGAACTAAGTGCAGCTGATCAGGAAAAGCTGATCAATGAATACATTCAAGAGGCAGGAGAAAAGCGATGACGGGCTCCACAGTAGCAAAGCGCTACGCGTTGGCTCTTTTCCAGCTTGCGAATGAACACCAGCTTCTTGACCAAATGGAAGAAGAGCTTCGTGCAGTGAAAGAAGTAGTAAACCATAACTCAGATTTAAAGTCTGTTTTGAAATCTCCAAAGCTTTCAATCGAGAAGAAAAAAGAGATTTTAAAAGAAGCATTTGCATCTGTGAACACCTTTGTACTAAACACATTAATGATATTAATTGAACGCCACCGTGAAGATCATATCTCTGATGTGGCAGATCATTTTATAAGCCTGGCGAATGACAAAAAAGGAATTGCGGATGCAAAAGTATACACTGTCCGTCCGCTATCTGAAGCAGAGAAGGAAGCATTATCTGTGTCATTTGCAGCTAAGGTTGGAAAAAAATCACTTCGTATTGACAATATAGTTGATACTAACTTGCTCGGCGGCATCAAGCTTCGAATCGGAAACCGGATTTTCGACGGCAGCTTGCGCGGGAAGCTAGAGCGTCTTGAACGTCAATTGTTAGGCTAAGATTCGTAGATAGGGGTGAAACTCATGAGCATCAATGCTGAAGAAATCAGTGCGCTGATAAAAAAGCAAATCGAAAACTATCAGTCGGAAATTCAAGTGAGTGATGTAGGTACGGTTATCTCTGTTGGTGACGGTATCGCTCGTGCTCATGGCCTCGACAATGTCATGGCTGGAGAACTTGTTGAATTTTCAAACGGCGTTATGGGTATGGCACAAAACCTTGAAGAAAATAACGTCGGTATTATCATTTTAGGACCATTTACAGAAATCCGTGAAGGCGATGAAGTACGCCGTACGGGCCGCATCATGGAGGTACCGGTTGGTGAAGAACTTATCGGCCGCGTAGTAAACCCTCTTGGACAGCCAGTAGATGGCATGGGACCAATTAACACAACAAAATCACGTCCGATTGAAAGCCAGGCACCAGGTGTTATGGATCGTAAATCCGTACACGAGCCGCTTCAAACAGGAATCAAGGCGATTGACGCACTTGTGCCAATCGGCCGCGGACAGCGTGAGTTAATCATCGGTGACCGTCAAACAGGTAAAACATCCGTTGCAATCGATACAATCCTGAACCAAAAAGATCAGGATATGGTATGTATCTATGTGGCAATCGGACAAAAAGAATCTACAGTTCGTAATGCAGTAGAAACACTTCGTAAGCAAGGTGCGCTTGATTACACAATCGTTGTAACAGCATCTGCATCACAGCCTGCTCCAATGCTATACCTGGCTCCTTACGCCGGTGTAACAATGGGTGAAGAGTTCATGTACAACGGCAAGCACGTTCTTGTTGTGTATGATGACTTGACAAAGCAAGCTTCTGCTTACCGTGAGCTTTCATTGCTATTGCGCCGTCCTCCAGGCCGTGAAGCATATCCAGGGGACGTATTCTACTTGCACAGCCGCTTATTAGAGCGCGCTGCAAAGCTAAGTGATGCGAAAGGTGCAGGTTCAATCACTGCGCTTCCATTTATCGAAACACAAGCAGGCGACGTTTCTGCTTACATTCCGACAAACGTTATCTCAATCACTGACGGACAAATTTTCCTTCAGTCTGACCTATTCTTCTCCGGTGTACGTCCGGCGATCAACGCAGGTCTTTCTGTATCACGTGTAGGTGGATCTGCACAGATCAAAGCAATGAAAAAGGTTGCAGGTACACTGCGTCTTGACCTTGCTTCATACCGTGAACTTGAATCATTTGCCCAGTTCGGTTCTGACCTTGATAAAGCAACACAGGCTAAACTTAACCGTGGTGCCCGTACAGTAGAGGTTCTAAAGCAGGATCTTAACAAGCCGTTAAAAGTTGAGAAGCAGGTTGCAATCCTTTACGCTCTAACTCGCGGCTTCTTAGATGACATTCCTGTACAGGATATTCGTCGTTTCGAATCTGAATTCCTTTCATGGTTAGACCATAACCGCAAAGATTTGTTAGACCATATCGTGACTACAAAAGAACTTCCTTCTGATGACGATATGGCATCTGCGATTAACGACTTTAAGAAAACTTTCGCAGTATCCGAATAATGGAGATTGCCTGGATGGGGAAGTGCTCCCCATCTAAGCAGCTCGCATTCGGTTCTGACAAACTTGTATAAGGGTGGTGAGAACCTGTGGCATCATTACGCGATATAAAAAATCGTATTACTTCTACGAAGAAAACGAGTCAAATTACAAAAGCAATGCAGATGGTATCGGCTGCGAAAATGAATAAGGCGGAAATGAATGCAAGGTCATTCGTGCCTTATATGGAGAAAATCCAGGAAGTTACGGCAAGCATCGCTTTGGGAAGCAAAGATGTATCACATCCAATGCTGACCAGCCGCCCAGTCAAGAAAACTGGTTACCTCGTAATCACTTCTGACCGCGGACTTGCGGGAGCTTATAACAGTAACGTTTTGCGAAATGTCTACCAGACAATTCAAAAGCGCCATAAATCACCGGATGAGTATGCAATCATTGCAGTCGGACGTGTGGGCCGTGACTTTTTCAAAAAGCGCAATATGAACGTCATTCTGGATATTGTTGCTGTTGCGGACCAGCCTGCATTTGCTGAAATCAAGGATATTGCCAGCAAAACAGTTGGCATGTTCGCTGATGAGACATTTGATGAATTATATATGTATTACAGCCATTATGTCAGCGCGATTCAACAGGATGTAACAGAGAAGAAGCTTCTTCCGCTTACGGATATCTCCAGCTCGACAAAGCTTACATCTTATGAGTTTGAACCTTCCGCTGAAGAAATTTTAAAAGTATTGCTGCCTCAATACGCTGAAAGCTTAATCTACGGAGCGCTTTTAGACAGTAAGGCAAGTGAACATGCTGCAAGGATGACAGCGATGCAGAATGCAACGGATAACGCTAAAGAGCTTATCAACTCGTTAAGCTTAAGCTACAACCGTGCCCGTCAGGCAGCTATCACGCAGGAAATTACCGAAATCGTCGGCGGAGCAGCCGCGTTAGAATAAAAACGAAAAGCGGAAGCGCCTCGGTCAGCCCCGACAAGCATAAGACGAGCCCTTTTGGAAGGTGTTCTTTCCTTCCGGAAGGGATTGGCTTATGACCTCGAGGGGCTAGGCGCTGGAGCTAGACACAAACGAAATGAGGAGAACGGGTCCTGCCTGTACTCTCCCATTACGTGAAATGAAAGAGGAGGGAAAAAGATGAACAAAGGACGCGTTCTTCAAGTTATGGGTCCGGTTGTTGACGTAAAGTTCGAAAGCGGCCAGCTACCTGCGATCTATAATGCATTGACTGTTACAAACCCAGCGCGTAACGAATCTGAAGTTGCCATCAACTTAACCCTTGAAGTTGCCCTTCATTTAGGTGATGATACAGTCCGCACCATTGCAATGTCTTCTACTGACGGCTTACAGCGCGGAAGTGAAGTTATTGACTCGGGTGCTCCTATCTCTGTACCAGTAGGTGATGTAACACTTGGACGTGTATTTAACGTGCTTGGTGAATCAATCGACTTAGATCCTGCAATCGCAGCAGATGCACGTCGTGATTCTATTCACAGAGAGGCTCCTAAGTTTGAGCAGCTTTCTACTGAAGTAGAAATTCTTGAAACTGGAATTAAGGTAGTAGACCTTCTTGCTCCATACATTAAAGGTGGTAAGATCGGTCTGTTCGGTGGTGCCGGAGTAGGTAAAACCGTATTAATCCAGGAATTGATCAATAACATCGCTCAGGAGCACGGCGGTATTTCTGTATTTGCCGGTGTTGGTGAGCGTACGCGTGAAGGTAATGACCTTTATCATGAAATGACGGATTCAGGCGTTATCAAGAAAACAGCGATGGTATTCGGCCAGATGAACGAGCCGCCGGGAGCGCGTATGCGTGTTGCCCTGACTGGTTTGACTATGGCAGAATTCTTCCGTGATGACCAGGGACAGGACGTTCTTTTCTTCATGGATAACATCTTCCGTTTCACACAGGCAGGTTCAGAGGTATCAGCCCTATTAGGCCGTATGCCATCTGCCGTTGGTTACCAGCCGACACTTGCTACTGAAATGGGTAAATTACAGGAACGTATCACATCTACTAACGTAGGTTCTGTTACGTCGATCCAGGCGATTTACGTACCAGCCGATGACTATACGGATCCGGCTCCGGCTACAACTTTCGCCCACTTAGATGCAACAACTAACCTTGAGCGTAAGCTTTCTGAGATGGGTATCTACCCTGCGGTGGATCCACTTGCTTCCACTTCCCGTGCATTGTCACCGGAAATCGTTGGCGAAGAGCACTACTCAGTTGCACGCCAGGTACAGCAGACATTACAGCGTTACAGAGAACTTCAGGATATCATTGCGATCCTTGGTATGGATGAGCTTTCTGATGAAGACAAGCTAATCGTAGCACGTGCGCGCCGTATCCAGTTCTTCTTATCACAAAACTTCCACGTTGCTGAGCAGTTTACTGGCCAGCCAGGTTCATACGTACCTGTTAAAGAAACAGTTAAAGGCTTCAAAGATATTCTTGAAGGCAAGTACGACCACCTGCCAGAAGATGCATTCCGACTTGTCGGCCGAATCGAAGAAGTAATCGAGAGTGCAAAGAAAATGGGCGTAGAGGTCTAATTCTGGACCAGGAGGGTAAAAAATGAAGACGATTAAAGTCAGTGTTGTTACTCCCGATGGCCCGGTGTATGAATCAGATGTGGAAATGGTAAGCACAAAAGCTCAAAGCGGTGAGCTTGGAATTTTACCTGGACACATTCCAATGGTTGCACCGTTACAAATTGGAGCCGTTCGTTTAAAAAACGGCGGAAAAACTGATTTCGTCGCAGTAAGCGGCGGATTCCTTGAAGTCCGTCCGGAGCAGGTAACGATTTTAGCGCAATCTGCTGAGCAGGCAGATGAAATTGATGTAGAGCGTGCCGTTCGCGCCAAGCAGCGTGCTGAACAGCGCCTGAATGAGCAGAAGCGTGAAAACATTGATTTCCGCCGTGCAGAGCTTGCACTGCAGCGTGCGATCAACCGTATCGAAGTTTCGGAAAGAAAGTTCTAATAACAATTCATAACACCTCCTGGCCTAGCTGGGAGGTGTTTTTGTTTTTGTATAGGAAATTACAAAATTGAACAATGTGAATAACTCTGTGGAAGAGTGTCTGCATCTAGCTCCAGCGCCTACCCCCTCGAGGTGTCGGGGGTGAGCAAGGCGCTGGAGCTTTTGATTCAGAAATATTTACCACCCAAATTTTAAGAAAATTGCCCCAAAAAAGAGATAAATCACTCGAATTCTTTTATATAGGCCTTTACAATAGAAGAGAGTAAACCTTTAAAGGTTACTCTCTTTTTTAAAGCTATCATGCAAGTCTATTTGAAATAAAAGGAGGAGCCGCAATGCTGGAGTTTGATACAAATATAGACCAATACGCTACGATCAAAGTCATCGGAGTCGGCGGCGGGGGGAATAACGCTGTAAATCGGATGATCGAACATGGAGTTGAGGGAGTAGAGTTTATCGCTGTAAATACAGATGGACAAGCTCTAAATCAATCAAAGGCAGAAGTAACCATGCAAATCGGTGCAGCCTTAACAAGGGGCCTGGGTGCTGGGGCTAATCCTGAAGTGGGCAGAAAAGCAGCTGAGGAAAGTGAAAGCCAGCTTCGTGAAGTGCTGAAGGGTGCTGACATGGTATTCGTTACTGCCGGAATGGGCGGCGGAACCGGAACAGGTGCTGCTCCTGCTATTGCACGCATTGCACGTGAAGTGGGTGCACTGACCATTGGTGTCGTAACCCGTCCTTTCAAATTTGAAGGACGCAAACGTGCAGCCAATGCTGATGCAGGCATCGAAGCCATGAAAAAGGCTGTTGATACGCTAATTATTATTCCAAATGATCGCTTATTGGAGATTATTGATAAGAAAACACCTATGCTTGAAGCGTTTATGGAAGCGGATAATGTTCTTCGCCAGGGCGTTCAGGGCATTTCAGACCTTATTGCCGTTCCCGGTTTAATCAATCTTGATTTTGCCGATGTCAAAACAGTAATGTCCCATAAAGGAACAGCACTGATGGGGATCGGAATCGCCACTGGGGAGGACCGTGCGGCTGAAGCAGCCCGTAAAGCCATTTCAAGCCCGCTGCTTGAAACGTCCATTAACGGAGCCCGTGGCGTTATCATGAACATTACAGGCGGAGCAAATATCAGCTTATATGAAGTGCAGGAGGCTGCAGATATTGTTGCTTCTGCTTCAGATGAAGAAGTGAATATGATTTTTGGTTCGGTCATTAATGATTCCTTAAAAGAAGAAATTCTTGTTACGGTTATCGCTACCGGCTTCAATGAACAAGAGGAGTTAAGGGCGAAACCGAGTACAAGACCATCTGTAGAAAAAGAATATGAACCTACATATCATTATGCAGAAGAACCAAGCAATCGCCGGCCGGTCAGAGAGCCCCGGGAATATCGGGAATCGGTGCAGGATAACTATCGTGTGCAGGCTGACCCGCAGGAAGAGTCACTTGATACACCGGCGTTCCTTAGAAACCGCAGAAGACGCTAATGATAGAAACAGGCTGCCATATAGAGGGCAGCCTGTTTTTTTGGTGGATTTATTGATGGTTGATATGTTGGTGGGTGAGTGGTTGAAGCTGATACATGAAGAAAGGACAGGCAAATGCCTGTCCTTCATTTATTTTAGTACTTTGTCTGGTCATATAGGGTTAACTGATCCAAATTCTTATGAACGGTCATGAGTTTTTTTAGAAGGCTCATGAACTTTTGTTTATCTTCAAAAGGAGTGACATCCAGCTCCCTTTTTAGCTCATTGCTTTTAGTAACGAGCTCATCGAATTTTTGAATAGCTGGGCAGTTGTTTTTAGTCATAAGTAATTCTCCTAATCTAAGCTCTTAATATAACTTTATCACAAAAATTAATTTCAAAGGAAACAGCTATATTTCATTTATATTAAAAAGGAATTGCCATCTTAACTATTTTGTTAAAAGTGTCAGATTTTGTTGAAACTCGTTGAATAGAGTCATATAGTATCAACTTAGAAGACAAGGTTTAAGAAAACCAGGGGGTGATATCCTTGTCGACTGTATTATTTGGAACGGTAGAATATTATGAAAGAGAATTAATCAGCTATTTTACAAATAATCATATACGCAATAAGGATGATGCTGCGATGAAAGTATTCCTTATGCTTGAAGCGGAGATATTCAATGTGTTCTTATTTGACGAAGCGATCCGGATTCGATGTATGCAAAATCTATTAAAAGCTTTTTGCCGGATATCTGAAACACACTTGATCCATTAGCAGCCTATAAATGAATAGAGCAATTGAAATAAGAGGTCCCTGCAGTGAGAGACCTCTTTGTTTTAATTAAGGATAGTAACCTTTACATCTTTTCTTCCCCAATGCAGTGCATCCTGTTCTCCAGGAATAAACACATCAATTTCATGTCCGTTAATTCCGCCGCCAATATCCTCGGCAGTTGCATAGCCATATCCTTCTACAAATACTTTTGAACCCAAAGGAATTACGTCCGGATCAACAGCAATTACTTTTTCATCCGGGTTATCGATAAGATTGACTCCTGTTTTTGTAATGCCGATACATCCTTCACAGCTCGCTGTATAGGCAGTTGCAGTGACAGTCAGAACTTTTCCTTCTTTTGCTGCAGGCTCATTAGTGTTCGCTGCTTTTACGACGGTCTTAGGATTAGCAGCTTCTTTTTTCATTGATTCATTTTTATAGATGATTAGCTCTAATCCAGGTTTAATAAAATCGGATTTCAGCTGATTCCACTTCTTAAGGTTATGTACACTTATATTGTATGTTTTGGCAATATTCCAGAGAGTATCACCGGATTCTACTATGTATATTTCTTCAGGTGAAACATCAAGCTGGTCATTTGGGTGGATCAGATCCCCTGATAGGCCATTCCAGTTTTTAATATCCTGAACGGACACTTCGTGTTTTTGTGCTATGGACCATAGGGTATCCCCTTTATTTACAGTTACTTCTTCTGCATATGCGCTTACACCTGCTGTGCTCCAGATGATTAAGCTCGCGAGCAGATAATAAAGATACTTTTTCATGTTTAACCTCCTATAAACTTGGTTGACAATTATTATGCTAGCACAGAAAATTCTGAGTAAAAGAACAGAGAGGTTATAATTAAATTACGCACATTTCAGGAAATTAACGAAGAAATGGAAAACCATCATAATGTTCATACTAGATGGACGAAAAGCCTTAGATATGGTCATATTTGATATATTCAAACCTTAAGATGGTTTAAATAGAAAGTTTTTCCATTGAGTAAGATAGAAAATTTCTCTCGGTGTGTTACATATCTCACTGACACTGCAGAAAATTTATTTTTTAATGATAGATGAATATAATGAAGAATTTAATGGATATTGACAGGGGGCAAGCTCATATAATTTAAGGAAGATGTGTCAAAATTGGCTATGTAAATTCTCTCCCGGAGATCCAATTATGCGTCCATTGAGAATTTCCAATAATAGTCTGAGGTTGTGTCGACACATGGGAGAGTAGGGTGTATAATGGTTACGGTTACATGTTTAAATGTTGTGAAAATTTTCAGCATTGGAGGGGATGGGCATGGAGCTTTGGAATTTATACCAGAATAACTATTTGATAGTTTTCGTGTTTTTATGCCTGGGCGTATTGCTGCCTGTGGTGGCTTTGTTTTTGGGAAAGCTTTTGCGGCCCTATAAGCCATATGATACGAAGTATACCACATATGAGAGCGGGATTGAGCCATTCCATGATTCGAGGGTGCAGTTCAATGTCCGCTATTATATTTTTGCCCTGATGTTTGTCATTTTTGATGTGGAAACAGTATTTTTGTACCCATGGGCAGTGGCATATGAGAAGCTTGGTATTTTTGCATTGATTGAGATGCTGATTTTTGTATTTATGTTAATAATTGGACTTGTTTATGCATGGAAAAAGAAGGTGCTGAAATGGATTTAAAGTTGGATAATATTACACCGGAAGAAATGGAAGAACTGCAGCGCAATGTGTTTATGGCAACTTTGGAACAGATTAAAGCGTGGGCGCGGAGCAATTCATTGTGGCCAATGACCTTCGGGCTTGCTTGCTGTGCCATTGAAATGATGGGTGTAGGTTCATCGCATTATGATTTGGACCGTTTTGGATCTTTTTTCCGTACATCTCCCCGTCAGTCTGATGTCATGATTGTTTCAGGTACAGTAACAAAGAAAATGGCACCTATTGTCCGCCGTCTTTATGATCAGATGCCTGAACCAAAATGGGTAATCGCGATGGGCTCCTGTGCAACTGCTGGAGGGCCATATGTGAAATCTTACTCAGTTGTTAAAGGGGTCGACCAGATTGTCCCTGTTGATGTATACATACCAGGATGCCCGCCGAACCCGGCAGCATTGATTTATGGAATTAATAAGTTAAAAGAGAAAATCCGTTATGAGGCTAAGACTGGGAAGAAGGTGATCTAACCTATGAGCGGAGAAAAAGATCTTGAACAGCTGAAAAAAGAAGCTGCAGCAAAAGCGAAGGCAGCCGCCCTGGCTAAAATGAAAGCGAAAGAGCAAGGAGAAACAAAGGAAAAAACACCTGCAGAAGACATGGATCTGGCGAAGCAAAAAGCCGCCGCAGCCGCGAAGGCGAAGGCAGCCGCCCTAGCTAAAATGAAAGCGAAAGAGCAGGGAGAAATAAAGGAAGAAACACCTGCAGAAGACATGGATCTGGCGAAGCAAAAAGCCGCCGCAGCCGCGAAGGCGAAGGCAGCCGCCCTGGCTAAAATGAAAGCGAAAGATCAGGGAGAAATAAAGGAAGAAACACCTGCAGAAGACATGGATCTGGCGAAGCAAAAAGCCGCCGCAGCTGCGAAGGCAAAGGCAGCCGCCCTGGCTAAAATGAAAGCGAAAGAGCAAGGAGAAATAAAGGAAGAAACACCTGCAGAAGACATGGATCTGGCGAAGCAAAAAGCCGCCGCCGCAGCAAAAGCCAAAGCTGCCGCCGCCGCAAAGGCGAAAGCAGCAGCCCAAGCAAAACAAGCAGGCGGGGATGACGAAAAGGCAAAAGCGATTGCAGCCGCAAAAGCCAAAGCTGCCGCCGCCGCAAAGGCGAAAGCAGCAGCTCAAGCAAAACAAGCAGGCGGGGACGATGAAAAGGCAAAAGCGATTGCAGCCGCCAAGGCCAAAGCCGCCGCCGCAGCAAAAGCAAAATTAGCCGCAGCAGGCAAAGCAGACGGATCAGCTGATGACGAAAAGGCCAAGGCAATCGCAGCCGCGAAAGCAAAGGCCGCAGCCGCAGCGAAGGCTAAAGCTGCCGGAAGCAAGGCTGACGCTGAACCAGCTGCAGAGAAAGCTCCATCCGTTAATCAGCCTTATCTTGATAAATATGTGAAGGTAATTGAAAAAAATCTGGGATCTGAGGTTCTTGAAGAGTACTATATTAATAATCTTTCCAAGGAAGTGCCGACTTTGGTCGCCAGAGCTGAATCCTATTTTAAATTGGCAGAGTTCCTGAAATATAATGAACAGCTTGGCTTTGATTATCTGTCAGAGCTTCATGGCACCGATTTTGAGACACACATGGAAGTGTATGCTCACTTATACTCATACAAAAACCGCCAATCTGTTGCACTGAAGGTTAAGGTTGACCGCGATGAGCCGGTGATTGATTCACTGCAGCCGTTATGGGCAGGAGCCAATTGGCCGGAATGTGAAGCATATGATTTGCTGGGAATCAAATTCAAAGGGCACCCTAACTTATACCGGATTATGCTGGGGGAAGACTGGATCGGGCATCCGCTGCGAAAAGACTATGAACCGTACGATGTGGAGGTGTAACCAATGCTGCGAACAGAAGAAATGCTATTGAATGTTGGACCTCAGCATCCAAGTACGCACGGTGTTTTTCGCCTGGTTCTGAAAATTGACGGGGAGATCATCAAAGAGGCGAAACCGGTCATCGGCTACCTGCACCGCGGAACGGAGAAATTGGCTGAAAACCTGCAGTATACGCAAATTATTCCTTATACAGATCGAATGGACTATCTTGCCGCCATGACGAATAATTATATCCTTGTCCATGCGGTTGAAACGATGATGGATTTGAAAATTCCGGATCGGGCCGAATATCTGAGGATCATTACGATGGAGCTTGGCCGGATTGCCAGCCATCTTGTATGGTGGGGTACATATTTACTGGATATTGGGGCAACAAGCCCATTCCTGTATGCATTCAGAGAGCGTGAAATGATTATCAATATGCTGAATGAGATATCCGGAGGCCGCTTAACGTTTAACTATATGCGTGTCGGCGGCGTTAAATGGGATGCTCCTGAGGGCTGGGTTGATAAAGTAAGGGAGTTTGTTCCATATATGCGTGAACAGCTCAAAGGCTACCATCAGCTGGTAACCGGAAATGAAATTTTCATGAACCGTGTCAAAGGGGTAGGGAAGTATACGAAAGAGGATGCTTTAAACTACTCGCTAAGCGGTGCAAATCTGCGCTGCACAGGCGTAAAATGGGATCTTCGCAAAGATGAGCCATACTCCATCTATGATCGCTTTGATTTCGATGTGGCGGTTCAGGACGGCGGGGATGCGTGGGCCAGGTATCATGTGCGCATGCAGGAAATAGAAGAATCACTAAAGATCCTTGAACAAGCGGTGGAGCAATTCCCGGCAGAAGGCGATATTCTGGCGAAAGTGCCGAAAATCATCAAAGCGCCAAAAGGGGAAGCGTTTGTCAGAATCGAATCTCCAAGGGGAGAAATTGGCTGCTATATCGCGAGTGATGGAAAGAAGGAACCATACCGGATGAAATTCCGGAGGCCATCATTCTATAATCTTCAGATTCTCCCAAAATTGCTTGAAGGCGAAAACATTGCGAACTTGATTGCTATTTTAGGGGCAATTGATATTGTCCTTGGGGAGGTGGACGGTTAATGGTAGAAGAACTTCTCCATTCCGAAGCAGGTCTGCTGAATTTCGGTATTTTCTTCTTGCTTGCCACCGTTTTACTATTAGTCGTTTTGGGATTTGTTACTTACGCCATTCTGGCGGAGCGTAAAGTCATGGGATTTATGCAGCTGCGCCACGGCCCGAATCAGGTCGGCGGACGCTGGGGGCTTCTGCAGACCGTTGCTGACGTATTAAAGCTTCTTTTAAAAGAAGACACCATTCCTAAGCTTGCAGACAGGCCGCTGTTTATTCTTGCACCGGTTATTGCTTTTGCACCGGCATTCATGGTGCTGGCGACAATTCCATTTACAGACAAACTGCAGTTTGCTGATATTGGAGTTGGATTGCTGTATTACATCGCCATTTCAGGGCTGACAACAGTCGGTATTGTCACAGGGGCATGGGCTTCCAATAATAAATATGCATTGCTTGGCGGAATGCGTGCCGCTGCACAGATGATTTCATATGAAATTCCGCTCGTAATGTCTGTATTAGGCATTATCCTTTTAACAGGCAGTCTAAACCTGAATGAAATTGTTGAAGCGCAAAAAAATGGCTGGTTCATTATTTGGCAGCCTATTGCTTTCATCGTATTCCTGATTGCTTCCACAGCGGAGCTGAACCGTGTTCCATTTGACTTGCCTGAAGCAGAATCAGAGCTGGTCGCCGGTTTCCATGTTGAATACTCCGGCTTCCGCTGGGCGTTCTTCATGCTTGCGGAATATGTATACTTCTTTGCCATGGCTTCATTGACAACCGTACTATTCCTTGGCGGGTGGCTGCCGCTGCCGTTCCTGGAGTTCATTCCGGGTGCCGTCTGGTTTGCGCTTAAGTTTACGGCTGTAATCTTTGTTTTAGTCTGGTTTCGAGTTACATTCCCGCGCCTCCGTGCAGACCAGCTCATGGAATTTGGCTGGAAGGTTCTGCTGCCGGTAGCACTTGCGAATATTTTCTTAACAGCTTTGCTGAAAGAGTGGCTTAATATATTTTAATGAGGAACAGCCATAGCACTTCGATAATTGTCTAGCTCTAGCGCCTACCCCCTCGAGGTCTCAAGCTTGTCTAGTTGCGGCTCCTAGGGACTCGGGGTCATAAGCCGTTTCCTTTCAGAAGAAAGAACGCCTTCTTACAGGAACCGTCTTATGCCTGTCGGGGGTGGGCAAGGCGCTTCCGCATTTCTTAACAAGGGGTGAAAAACATGCTTGGTTTAGCGAAAGGATTATCGTATACCCTTAAAAACCTGACACGCAAAAAGGTAACCTATGATTACCCGAATGAGCCGCTTCCGCTTCCGGACCGGTTCAGGGGAATTCAAAAGTTTTACCCTGAAAAATGCATTGTCTGCAATCAGTGTGCAAATATTTGTCCCACCGATTGTATCGAGCTGACAGGGAAAAAGCATCCGGACCCTGCTAAAAAGGGGAAAATCATTGATACCTATGATATCAACTTCGAAATTTGCATCCTTTGCGACTTGTGTACAGAGGTATGCCCAACCGAAGCGATTATCATGACCAATAATTTTGAACTGGCGGAATATAGCCGTGATGAGCTGTTTAAAAACCTTGAATGGCTCGATGAAAATGATGAAAATATACGGAAGGTGAATAAAGCATGACGTTTTCAGGTGAGTTTTTAGCGTTTATGTCTCTAGCTTTAGTTGCGGTCATCGGCGGCGTGCTTTTATTGAACCTTACCAAAGTTGTGCATATGGTTGTCGCTCTTGTATTTACATTTGTAAGCATCGCCGGAATTTACGTGCTGCTTTCAGCTGAATTCCTGGCTGCGGTCCAGATTTTGATTTACTCTGGAGCGATTACCATCATCATGCTGTTCGGGATCATGCTGACACGCCATAACGACACAAGCGAGCCCAAAACCGGCCGCTGGCGTAAGCTGTTAGTATTCGTGGGGGTTCTTGGCTTCGCTTTCGCGGTCTACATCGGAATTTATAACCTTGATTTGCCGTCAGCGCCGAATGACCTTCATGTCAATAATACTGAGCAAATTGGAATTGAACTTTACTCAAAATTCATTATTCCGTTTGAAGTAACATCTGTCCTATTATTGGTCGCTTTGATTGGATCCGTTGTCTTGGCTAAAAAAGACGATGAAAAGGAGGCTGAAAAGGAATGAGTACAGTTCCCGTTCAAGCATACCTGGCATTGGCTTTAATCCTCTTTTGCATCGGTCTGTATGGTGCTTTGACTAAGCGCAATACTGTGATTGTCCTGATCTCAATCGAACTGATGCTGAATGCGGTTAATATTAATCTAGTGGCATTCAGTAAATATGGCATCACACCGTCCATTACCGGACAGATTTTTACGCTATTTGTTATTGCGGTTGCCGCAGCAGAAGTGGCAGTTGGAATAGCAATTCTGATTTCACTTTACCGTAACAAAAAGAGCGTTAACATTGATGAAATGGATGCTATGAAGCACTAAAAATACTGTAAAAATGCAGCCAGGCTGGCTGAGAATTGAAAAGGCGGCCACCCGCCTGAAAGGACCTGTTCATAAGGTCCCAATCTGGCACGCCGTGCAATAGGGTGTGTTCAAAAAAGGGGATTGTGATAATGATGGAGAATGCATGGATCATACCGCTTTTCCCGCTTTTATCGTTTTTGTTCCTTATTTTATTCGGCAAACGGCTAAAAGAAGCGAGTGCTTATATTGGGATTCTGTTTACCCTGGCATCGCTTGTCTATTCCATATTGGTGCTGGTTGACCGGTTTTCGGCACCAACTTATAAAGCAGAAGGCGTTTGGCTGACTATAGGGGATGTTCAGTTAACAGCGGGTTTTGAAGTTAATCAGTTAAATGCACTGATGCTGGTGATTGTTTCACTTGTCAGTTTCCTGGTACATACGTATTCGAAAGGCTATATGCAGGGGGATGACCGTTTTCCTGTTTTCTATGCCTATTTAGGGTTATTTACATTTGCCATGCTGGGCCTTGTTATCTCGCCTAATCTTCTTCAGACGTATTTCTTCTGGGAGCTTGTCGGACTTGGTTCTTTCCTGCTGATCGGTTTCTATTTTTACAAAGAGGAAGCAAAGGCTGCGGCCAAAAAGGCATTTATCATGACGCGTATCGGAGATGTCGGCCTTTTGATCGGAATGATTCTATTATTCTGGCAGGCTGGCAGCTTTGAGTATGATGAGATTTTTGCAGCAGTTGAAGCGGGTGCCGTTTCAGGCACAATGATTACATTAACAGCGATTCTTATTTTTGTAGGGGCTGTCGGCAAATCAGGCCAGTTCCCGCTGCACACATGGCTTCCTGACGCAATGGAAGGGCCGACGCCAGTCTCCGCATTAATCCATGCAGCGACAATGGTAGCGGCAGGTGTGTATTTAGTGGCGGCGCTATTCCCGCTGTTTGCAGCAAGTGAAACAGCACTGATGACTGTTGCTGTCATTGGGGCCTTCACAGCCATCTTTGCAGCAAGCATCGGCTTGGTTCAGAAGGATATTAAGCGGGTGCTCGCTTATTCAACCGTCAGCCAGCTCGGCTATATGATGCTGGCTCTGGGTTCTGCCGGATATGTAGCCGGCGTGTTCCACTTAATGACGCACGCCTTTTTCAAGGCTTTGCTGTTCCTTGCAGCAGGAAGTGTCATCCATGCCGTTCATACACAGAACATTGAACATATGGGCGGTCTGTGGAAAAAGCTGCGCATAACTGGCCCTCTGTTCCTGATCGGAACACTGGCGATCAGCGGTGTGCCATTATTTTCAGGATTCTTCAGTAAAGATGAAATATTAATCGCTGCCTGGGCACACGGGAACACGGTGCTGTTCTGGCTTGCGGTAATTGCCGCATTCTTTACGGCATTTTATATGTTCCGCCTGTTCTTTATGGTGTTCACTGGTGAAGCAAGAAGTGATATGAAAAATGTTCATGAATCGCCAAGTGTTATGACATTGCCAATGGCAGTGCTTGGGGTTCTGGCTATAGTAGCTGGATATGTGAATACACCATGGTTTGGAACATTTCTAGGAGATTGGCTGGTAGAAGATAACCATGCACTTGGCCATGGCCATATTGAAGGGCCTGCATGGATTATGATTGTTGCAACTGCAGTATCCCTGCTTGGAATTTTCCTTGCCTGGCTAATGTACGGCAAACACTCGCTTTCACGCGATTGGCTGACAAGCAGAATGCCGCTTTCATACCGTGTTTTGTACAATAAATACTATATCGATGAATTCTATTCGCTGACCGTAGTGAATGGGGCGAAATTCATCAGCTCATTCCTGCGCTTCCTGGAAGTATTCCTGGTTGAAGGCCTTGTAAAGAGTGTAACTGGCATCACGTCTGCACTCGGAAAACTTGGTTCAAAATTCCATAACGGCCAAATTCAGACGTATGGAACAGTGGCGTTTGTCGGCCTGGCTATTTTAGTTGTCATCTATGCGTTTACAGGGGGGTACTTAAAATGAACTTAGCTTATTTTCTATCCATTTTAGTTTTCTCCCCGCTGCTTGGTATTTTAGTGTTATCTTTCCTGCCGAGAACGCAGGAATCATTGATCAAGACAGTTGGCTTTCTGTCCACGCTTCCTGCGCTGATATTGGCGCTAATCGCCTATTTTCAATACCGGGCAGGTGCTGGTCTGGAACAGCTGAATGAAAAAGTAAGCTGGATTCAGTTTGGCGATTCCGGCCAGCTTGGAAACCTTTTTTCCATTGATTATGAATTGGGGCTGGATGGATTCTCCCTGATCATGATTGTCCTGACAGCTGTACTTTCTACACTTGCAGCGATTGCTTCTATTCATATTAAAAAAGAATGGAAGGGTTACTTCATGCTGTTTTTGCTGCTTGAAGTCGGCATGCTGGGTGTATTTGCCGCTGAAAACCTGATTCTTTTCTTTATTTTCTTTGAAATCACATTAATTCCGACCTTCTTCCTGATTGGGAAATGGGGTTACTATGAAAAAGAAAATGCGGCATACAGCTTCCTGATCTATAACGGGCTTGGATCTGCTGTTCTGCTGATTGTCATTATGGTACTGTTTGCCCGTACTGGCACAGCCAATATTGATGCTTTGATGGCCGCAATGAACGCGGATAACCCGCAGCTTGTTGCGCCAATCTCTGAAAATATGAAAATGGGCATGCTGATTGCGCTTTTAATTGCATTTGGTGTAAAGCTTCCGATTTTCCCGCTGCACAGCTGGATGGTGCGGGTCCACGTACAAGCTCCGCCATCAATCGTCATGCTGCATGCGGGAGTACTTTTGAAAATAGGGGCATTCGGTTTAATCCGCTTCGGGATGGGAATATTTCCTGAGCAATTCCAAAGCCTTGCTGTATGGCTGGCTGTGCTTGGAGTCGTGAATTTACTGTATGGAGCGTTTCTGGCGTTTGTTCAGACCGATTTTAAAATGGTGCTTGCCTACTCTTCTATTTCCCACATGGGAATCGTTTTAATCGGGTTAGGCGCATTAAATGAGGCAGGAATGCAGGGGGCGATTTTCCAGGTGGTTTCTCACGGTTTAATCGCAGCACTATTATTCTTCCTTGTGGGTGTCTTTTATGAACGCTTTCAAACCTCCAGCATTCAAAATCTCGGTGGTTTGGCAAAAGGGATGCCTATTACGGCAGGCTTCCTTCTTGCAGGGGCAATGGCCTCCCTTGGCCTGCCTGGCATGTCAGGGTTTGTGAGTGAATTTATGGCCTTCCTTGGCCTGTTTAAAGAAATGCCGATTCTCGCTGCGGTCGGTACAATCGGAATCATTATGACAGCTGTTTACCTGCTTCGCGCGGTCCTGGGTATCACATACGGCAAAGCGCATCGGGACTTTGCCGGCATAACGGATATGAAAAAGTTTGAGTTCGTGCCTGTCCTGGTCTTAGTCGGCTTAATTGTCCTGATTGGTGTTTATCCAAGTGTGCTGAGCGAACCGCTGACCTCAACACTTGAAACGATCATGCTTGGGATAGGAGGGTGATGAAGGATGGATCTCGAAACATTATTATCTTATGAATGGGGCATAATGACGCCGGAGTTCATCATCCTTGGTGTTGCGACCGCTCTTTCACTAATGGATTTGTTTATGCCGAAATCCCAAAGCCGGAAAATCCTCGGCTGGGTCGGCTTTGCCGGAATTCTCGCGGCTCTTGTTTCCTTAATGGGCCTTATCGGGCATAGTCCGGAATCCATTTTATTTGATACGTTCAGGCTTGATTCCTTTGCAAAAGCTTTTAAGCTGCTGCTCTTAATCGGATCTGCGATGGTACTGCTGATTGCCATTGGCTATGAGCCGAATGAAGGATTGGAAGAATTCAGGGGGGAATTTTTCTATCTGTTCATGGCTGCATTACTAGGGGCAATGATCATGTCTTCAAGCGGAGATTTAATTACTCTGTTTGTGGGACTTGAGCTTCTTTCCATTTCGTCCTACATTCTCGCAGGCATGAGAAAAAGAAATCTGCATTCAAACGAATCTGCCATGAAATATGTGATCAACGGCAGTATTGCCACAGCGATCACTTTGTTCGGAATGAGTTACGTATACGGTTTAACTGGAACGACGAACTTAAAGGAAATGTCCGGATTTTTGACATCCATCTATAATGAACAGCATATTTACCTGTTAGGCCTTGCATTCTTTATGATCGTGGTGGGACTTTCTTTTAAATTGGCTACAGCGCCGTTCCATATGTGGGCGCCGGATGTGTACCAGGGTGCACCTACACCTGTAACAGCTTTTTTAAGCGTAGTTTCCAAAACAGCCGGATTCATCATTGTTATCCGCATTCTGTTTTCAATCTTTGCGAATGCGCCATCCGGTGATGTACAGGGGCTTCCGATGATCCTGGCTCTTCAGGATTACATTGCCTTCCTGGCAGGAGCCACGATGATTATTGGGAACTTGATTGCGTTAAGACAGCGGAATATCAAGCGTTTGTTTGCCTATTCCAGCATCGCTCAGGCCGGTTACCTGCTGGTTGTGATTGCAAGCATGTCACTATTCATGTTTGATACGCTCTGGTTTTACCTCGGTGCTTACTTATTCATGAACCTTGGCGCTTTCGCGATTATCCAGCAGGTGACACATAAATCGGGATCAGAAGATATCAGCCAATTTGCCGGGCTTTACCGCCGCGCACCGTTCCTGGCCATCGCCATGGCTATCTTCCTGCTGTCACTTGCAGGTATTCCGGGGACAGCCGGGTTTATTGGCAAACTGAATATTTTTATGGGTGCATTAGTGCCAAATGAAGGTCATTATGTACTGGTATCGATTATGATTGCGACCACAGTCGTTTCATACTTCTACTATTTCGGTGTAATGGTGCAAATGTTCTTCAGGCCTGCAGCTGATGCTGATACAGGAAAAGTTAAGATTCCAGCGGCTTTAACAGCTGTTATCGGAATCAGCCTGGCAGCCACCATTCTGTTCGGAATTGCACCAAATATCGCATTTGACTTCCTGCAGGGCAATTTCAATCAGTTTACTGATTTCTTTCAATAAGCGTGTTTAATAATGTAATTTGTTGTTTTCTAAACAAACATAAGTTTTTCCACTGAGTTGATTGGAACGGAGGCCACTTGACTCCTGCGGGAGGAGAGGGAGCGGGAGACCCCACAGGCGAAGCCGAGGAGGCTCCCGTTCCTCCCCGCGGAAAGCAAGTGGCCGCAGTGGAAATCAACGGACAGGATTTTTAAGGGAAAAGGCTTTTTAAAATGGGGGTTTTAAAAAGCTTTTACGAAAAAGGGGACAAAAGGGGTATAAATAAGAGGGGGAAATTTCCCCTTCTTTTTGTTTGCCTTGGTTTAGACTTCGTGTTTATTCGACAATTCGATATAATGGACATACAATCGGCGAAAAAGAAAGAAACTTAATTTTCAAAAAATATCCAGTCATGAAACTTACCTGATAGTATAAACGTCAAATGGTATTGTAGCGCACAGAGCAGGTAAGCGAAGTGGCAATGAATTAAAGGAGGGAAGAAGATGATATCAGGATTTGGGCAGCAGGCACTCATCAGCATTATGTCGCATCTGGTGTTTATTGCGCTGGCCTGGTGGGCGCTTCAGGCATTGCGGTTTGAAACTCTTTTGCGGGCAAATCATGTTTTTCAGGCACGTGTATTGTATGTTCTGCTTTCAATTGTAATTGGATCTTCCGTCAGCAACTTCTTTCTCGACTATCTTTTATGGTCCCAGCAGCTTCCGCTTATACTGCAGAACATCACCTTTTTTTAGGTACTGTATAAGATAGCCATATTTTTTATAAATATAGGTCTTCATACATGTTTTCATTTTGACAATTATTGAGTAAAATCTTTTTGTTGCTAGTTTCCTTGCATACATACTATTTTGTGAAATGGTTTTCAAAGTATGCACTAAAGCGCACAAAGAGCTCCAAATTAACAGTATTTTAACTGCCTTTCAGTTTGTCAAAAAGTGACGACAATTCCCAAGTATGCTCACTCTATCCTTGGTAACAATGGTACTAAGGGGAGGAGTTTACAAATGAAAAAATCATTCAGTACATTATTTATTATTGCCATTATTGGTTTCATGATGATAAACATTGGGAATAAGACGACTGTAGCCAAAGGGGAGCTTGACCTGTTGACGATGGCCTCGGTTTTACAGGGCGAGAATATTTTTATCAAAGATTGGACTTTGCATGCGAGAGAAAAAATGGAAAGCCAAAACCTTCAGGAAGTAAAAGCATTCACCAATGATCTGCAGTCTCAATATCCTGATTGGGAATGGAGCTTTCAAAAAACAGAAAAATCATGGGAAGCAAAAGCTATTATTAAGCAGACAGATGCTCAGTCAGAAACAGTAAAAATTTTATCAACCCCCACAAAAGGTCAAGTTCAGACGTATGTGATTTATGAGGCCAAAGGTCAGGGGTGGAAACAAGAACAGAGCAAACTGGCTGCAGAACTAAATAGTAAGATTTCTGACATTTTTCGAGGAAATGCCACAATTTTCTCTTGTATCCAAGGCGAATTCAATGGTAAGATTAATAAGTCTTTGCCTGATACTGCTAGTCAATTACTGGACGCTTTTAATGCGACAGAAATAGAAGCACTAAAAGAAGACCAATTTATTTCAGCATCAGCAAATTCGCCGCTTTTTGGTGAATCGATTGAGACAAATGGCAATGAAATGAACATGCAGCTTGGATTACGGACAAATGGAATGGGCGCCAAGACAAACATAGTTATTGGCACACCCATCATAATGATTGAATATTAATATAGAGAAATTGGACGCGGAGGGGAATACACTTTGGATAAAATCATCGTCCGCGGCGGAAATAGGTTAAGCGGTTCTGTCAAAGTTGAAGGAGCAAAAAACGCTGTTTTACCGGTTATCGCCGCAACACTGTTAGCAAGTGATGGCAAAAGCGTAATTCGTGATGTCCCAACACTCTCCGATGTATATACTATTAATGAAGTATTACGCTATTTAAACGCCGAAGTGGAGTTTGAAAATAATACAGTAACAGTAAATGCATCTCGAGAGTTGAAGGTAGAAGCACCATTTGAATATGTACGCAAAATGCGTGCTTCAGTTTTAGTCATGGGATCTTTATTAGCAAGAAATGGCCGTGCCCGTGTGGCATTGCCAGGGGGCTGCGCAATTGGTTCCCGCCCGATCGATCAGCATTTAAAAGGCTTTGAAGCGATGGGTGCGAAAGTAAAGGTTGGTAATGGCTTTATTGAAGCGGAAGCACCGGAAGGCCGCTTGCATGGAGCAAAAATATATCTCGATTTCCCTAGCGTTGGTGCTACGGAGAACATTATGATGGCTGCAACATTGGCTAAAGGCACAACGGTTTTGGAAAACGTAGCTAAGGAACCTGAAATTGTGGACCTGGCTAACTTCCTTAATAAAATGGGTGCCAAGGTTAAAGGGGCAGGAACGGGCACGATCCGCATTGAAGGTGTGGACGTACTGTTCGGTGCAGAGCACAACATCATTCCTGACCGCATTGAAGCAGGCACATTCATGGTGGCAGCTGCCATTACAGGCGGAGACGTACTTGTAAAAGGTGCTGTACTTGAGCATTCTGCTTCATTAATCGCCAAAATGGAAGAAATGGGTGTTACCTTCATTGAAGAAGCTGAAGGCATCCGTGTTATGGGTCCAGACAAGTTGAAGGCCGTTGATATTAAAACAATGCCTCATCCTGGATTCCCGACAGACATGCAATCACAAATGATGGCCCTATTGCTTCACGCTCAGGGTACAAGTGTGATTACGGAAACTGTATTCGAAAACCGTTTCATGCATGTGGAGGAATTCCGCCGCATGAACGCCGATATTAAAATTGAAGGCCGTTCCGTGATCATGAACGGACCAAGCAATCTGCAGGGCGCAGAAGTAGCTGCGACAGACCTTCGTGCAGCAGCAGCCTTGATCCTGACTGGATTGGTGGCAGAAGGCGTAACACGCGTGACAGAACTGAAGCATCTTGACCGCGGATATGTGGACTTCCACGAAAAGCTTGCCGGACTGGGAGCAGATATCGAACGTGTGACAGAAGTGGAAGAAACACCTGTTAATAATGGTCTTGTTTCTGACATGAACGCATAAGTAATGCCAATCAAGGCGGCTTCCTTAGAGTCATCAAAATAGTCGCCTTGCGCGCATTTCAAACTGAAACCGCAGAATCGAGCTGTCAGAGGACTGACAAATCGATTCTGCGGTTTTTGCTTTGAAGCAATTATTAATCTATTGTCATATTAGCTTGTCCATAGCCATAAACATGAATTGAGTTCGAATTATTTATTTGCTATGGAGGCTTAAAACATGACAAAATTCAAACCTTTCATCGTACTAGCCGCTCTGTTGTTTGCCGTCACGCTCATCGTTCCCTCCCTGCTTGTGATTCCTTTTACAGAAGGGAATGTCAGCGGGAAGCTTGGTGAGGAGCTTAAAACTGATGCCAAGAAAGAGACGGCGGCAGAAATTCCTCAAGGGCCAGCCATAGAGGTAGGAGTCTACCGCCTTGCACAGAAAAGGGTGGAGACGGTACCGCTTGAAGATTATATTGTCGGAGTGGTAGCATCAGAAATGCCGGCCGAGTTTGAAGAAGAAGCTTTAAAGGCACAGGCATTGGCGGCAAGAACCTTTATCGTGAAACAAATGATGAACAAAGATAGCGTGGAACTTCCTGAAGGGGCATTAGTGTATGATACCGTAACCCACCAGGTTTATAAAAATGAAAGTGAACTGAAGCAAATTTGGGGACCAGATTACAAATGGAAAATTCAAAAGGTTAAAGATGCCGTAAACTCAACAAGGGGCCAGATCCTCACCTTTGACGGCTCGCCGATAACAGCTTCCTTCTTTTCAACAAGCAACGGCTTTACCGAAAATTCCGAAGCCATCTGGCCAAATTCCGTTCCTTATTTAAAGAGTGTAGAAAGCAAATGGGACCTGCAGTCGCCGAAGTTTAACGGCAGAGAGGTATTTTCTGTACAGGATTTTGAAAGGAAATTGGGCGTGAAGCTTCCAAATGACAGCACCATAGGCACAGTGACTGAGCGAACAGCCGGCCAGCGGGTTTCCAAAGTGGATATTAACGGGAAAGTAGTCAGCGGAAAAGACATCAGAGAGAAACTGGGCCTGAAATCAACAGACTTCACCTGGGAACGCAAAGGCGACAATATCATCATCAACACCCAAGGCTATGGCCACGGAGTCGGCATGAGTCAATACGGCGCAAATGGCATGGCAGCTGAAGGAAAGAACTACAAAGAAATCGTTGCTCACTATTATAAAGGAGTGGAAATTGAAGCTTCTGACCAACTGCTGACGAAAGTAACGGCTAAAAAATAAACGAAAGAGCTGGTTCATAGAGAATCAGCTCTTTCGTTTTGCCCTGCCAAAGAAACTAAGAAGCTTACCAAGCCTTTTAAACTTCCCATAAAAAAGAGCCCTGCTGATAAAATACCAGCACACCGCCACACCGGTAATATCCTTAACAGCATCAATCACAGCAGCAGACCGGTACGGTACAAAGGACTGATGGATCTCATCGAGAATTCCGTAAAAGCACGCAATAAGTGCCAAAAGAATATTCACACCCGGCGTCAGCTTAACGGCAGTCATTGCTGCCAGAACCAGAAGAACATATAAAATACCAAACTCAATCAGATGCATAGATTCTTTTATAAATCGGTCCACAGCCAAATCCGGCAGCTCCACCACAGCATCTGCCGGCATGCTGGACAGGATCCAAATCAGCGCCATATACAGGAAAGGCAGCACGCGTATTATCCACTTAACCATTCTTCAGTAACTCCTTTAAAAATATTTTCTCAGATCATGCATAATCCAAAAACGTTTGTCGAAAAATAAGCCCAAAAAATTTTTTTTGAGAAATGTATATAATCCTCTCAATCTGTTCAGACTGATTGCTGAGGTGATGATAAATGAGAGAGGAAGAAAAGAAACGATCTTCTCAAGATTCCAGCTTTAAACGCTTTATGAAAAAGCGGTGGGCATTCCCAGCAATCTACATTGCAAGTGCAGCAATCATTCTAACCGGTGTTCTTTGGTACCAGACTAGCGACAACGCTACAGACACTGACAGCTACGATTACGAAGCCACTGATATTACCGGCAAAAAGTACGACGAGCCAGCATTGGAAGTTAACCGTGCAATGGAAAACTTCGTAATGCCTGTCAAAGACCCAGACTCAGCTGTCATTCAAAAACAATTCTATGACTATGACGGCAAGGCTGAAGAACAGGAAGCTGCTCTAGTATTTTACAATAACACATACCATCCGAACACAGGTATTGATATTGCCACTAAGGATGGGGAAACATTTGATGTCCTTGCTGCATTAAGCGGAAAAGTTACCAAGGTAGAAGAAGATTCACTGTTGGGTAATGTCATTGAAGTGGAGCATGACAAAGGAATTGTAACACAATATCAATCTGTTACAGAGATGAATGTTGAGGTTGGCGACCAGGTAGAACAAGGTGATGTCCTTGCAAAGGCAGGCGAAAGCTTGTTTAATGAAGAAGCAGGCGTACATGTACACTTTGAAATCCGCAAAGACGGAACACCGGTCAATCCGCTTGATTTCTTCAATAAGCCGCTAAGCTCTTTACAAGAGCTGGACACAGCTGACAAAGCAGACGCTGAAGAAAACAGCGGTGCAACTGAAGAAAACGATGAGGCTGCTCCTTCTGAGGACAAGTCCACTGAAGAGTCCGGCAAAACGGAAGATGAAGGTTCTGCTGAAGAATCTGCAGATGAAAATGCCGGAAATACGGAAGAAGACGAGTCTGCTGATACAGAAGAAGACCCAGCTGGAACTTCTGAAGACGAAGGTCAAACTGACGACCAAGTTGAAGAAGACACTGCAACTGAATCAACTGACGCATAATAATAGGGAGTCTGCCGAAATGGCAGGCTCTTTTTTGGTTACTGGCATTACCCGAATTTTGTCGAATAATCATTATTTCGACAATTCAGCCATTATCCTGTATGATATTTCGATAAACGAAGTGTTATATAGGGGGAGAAGACATGAAGAAGCTGCTGTTAACCGGTTTTGAACCTTTTCTTGATTTTCCGATCAATCCTACAGAAAAGATCGTGAATGCATTGGATGGCAAGACGATTGGAGACTATCAAATCATGGGGCATCTGCTGCCGGTGGATTTTAATCTCGCGCCACAGAAAATAGTAGAGGAAGTGGCAGGAAAAAAGCCGGATGCAGTGATTTCTCTCGGGCTGGCTGCCGGGCGGACCGCCATCACTCCTGAGAGAATCGCGATCAATTGCCAGGACGGCGAGCCGGATAATAGCGGAATCGCACCTGAAGACAAACTGATAGAGGAAAATGGCCCCGATGGTTATTTTTCCACCCTGCCGATCCGGCGGATGGTTAATAGACTTAAGGAAGCAGGATATCCTGCAGCCATCTCAAACACAGCGGGGACATATCTATGCAACAACGTTATGTATTCCGTGCTTCACCTGCTGAAATTGACAAACACTGAATTACCGGCGGGTTTTGTACACATTCCGGCATCCCATGCACTGGCGGCTGCCAGCAAAAAAAGCATGGCAAGCTGGTCAGATGCCGATCTGCTGGAGGCAATTACGCTGATCATAACAGAATTGGACTAAGGGGCCGGAATGGCTCTTTTTTTCTTGGCATTTTTCATTATTACTATAGTGTTTTCCTCTAATACCCAAAAGCCTTTGCCAACTATTTTTGCTGAAAAAACCTTATATATCAAAGTCCTTCAAAAATATTTATATTTTTTCCCAGCATGTACTTGACCTGAAAATGATTTTTGTACATAATGAAGTATGAATTTTCTTAAAATTAAATGAAATCAGAAAATGTATCAAGCGCCATCTTGAAGTGTAAACAGAAAGCGGAAAAATGACAACGCTTTCTAAAAGGGGGAAACCGAATTGCTTCCGTTACTGGCTATGATGATCATTACAGGTACCTGCCTTTTTCTTGCTTTAAGGAAGAAAAGGCCAATCTTCCTGGCAGTCCCATTTCTATCAATCTTTGCTTACTTCCTCGTTCAAATCATTCTTGTTCCCGCACCTTTCATGGATACAGTCAAATTTATTTTCAGTTTAAGGTAATGGTTTTGTCCGGGTCCGGATAATGGATCCGGTAAAATAGCAGCGATTCGGCTGCATACATCACGATTAAGGAGTGACTTTGGACCAAATTCATCAGTATTTGAATGCAATTTATTATTTTTATCGGGGGTGGAGTTTTGAAGAAAATCGATAAAAAGGTAGCGGACAGTTATTTCCGCGAAAAGACTCGGAATATGATCATTTATTTTGCTATTGGCTTCCTTGCTTCTTTTGGCGTGGTCTTCTTTGCAGAACCATTAAGCGGCATTACCATTAACGGATTCCCATTCCATTACTTTATGGGCGCACAGGGAGCTGTACTGACGTTTATCATTCTGCTGTTTGTTAATGCAAAAATGGGAGATGCGATCGACCGGAAATATGGAATTGATGAAAACAAAAATGAACAAATCAGTTCAGGGAAAGTTCTTGATCATTAATTAACGAAAAATAAGCGGCTGTTCGAACTTCCGCAATACAGAGAGATAAAAGGGGCGTCATAAAAAAATCGATCGAAAAAAAGGGGGATGTTCTTGGATACACAGTTTTTGGTCTCATTATCTATCATTTTAGCTACATTTGCTTTGTATATTGGCATAGCCATTTACAATAAGGCAAAAGAAACTTCTGAGTTCTATGTTGCCGGCCGCGGAGTGCCGCCGATTTTCAATGGAATGGCAATCGGTGCTGACTGGATGAGTGCCGCTTCCTTTATCGGGATGGCAGGAACGATCATGCTTCTGGGCTATGACGGTCTTGCCTATATTATGGGCTGGACGGGCGGGTATCTGCTCTTAACCTTCCTGCTGGCACCCCAGCTGCGGAAATACGGCCGCTACACGGTTCCTGAATTCATCGGTGACCGCTTTGAAAGCCATACTGCCCGTGTGATTGCAGCCCTTTGTACAATTATCATCAGCTTCACCTATTCGATTGGCCAGCTTTCCGGTTCGGGAGTGGTAATTGGCCGCCTGTTTGAAATTGATGCAAAGCTTGGAACCATGATCGGTGTCGTTCTGATTGCCTTTTATGCTGCATTCGGAGGCATGAAGGGGATTACTTGGACGCAGGTTGCTCAGTATGTCATTTTAATTATCGCTTACTTAATTCCGGTCATTTTCATGGCACTGCAATTAACAGGGAACCCTATGCCATGGATTTCCTACGGTGAACTTGTCGGTAAAATGGGTGAGCTGGACCGCGAACTGGGAATCTCTGAATATTTTGCGCCATTTACCAATGGAACGAAATGGCAGTTCCTTGCCCTTATGTTTACACTCATGGCTGGTACAGCAGGACTTCCGCACGTAATTGTCCGTTTCTATACGGTATCAACGATGAAGGCAGCCCGCTGGTCGGGAGCATGGGCATTGCTGTTCATCGGCTTGCTTTATCTGTCTGCACCTGCATACGCAGCATTCTCCCGTTTCATTTTAATGACACAGGTTGCCGGAAGTAAAATTACGGAGCTGCCAGCCTGGACGAAAACCTGGGTGGATACAGGCAAGCTTCAGGTAGCGGATGGCAATGGCGATGGAGTCCTGCAATGGAAGGAACTCATTATCTCAAATGATATCGTGGTTATGGCGACACCGGAAATTGCCAATCTTGGGATGTTTGTCATCGGTCTGGTGGCAGCAGGGGCAATGGCTGCTGCGTTATCAACGGCCGGAGGATTGATGATTGCAATTTCTTCCGCATTTGCTCACGATATTTTTTACCGGGTGCTAAAACCGAATTCAACTGAAAAAACTCGTCTCTCCGTTGCCCGCTGGTCCATTGTCATCGCCACTCTTTTGGCAGGTGTGATCGCACTTAACCCGCCAGGAGCCATTACGCAAATTGTTGCCTGGGCTTTCGCGCTCGCGACAGGGACATTCTTCCCGGCGCTCGTTCTGGGTGTCTGGTGGAAGCGTTCAAATTCACAGGGGGTTATTGCCGGTCTGCTGGTCGGATTAGGTGTAACCTTGGCGTACATCTTTGCAGCTAAATATGGCGGATTTACAATCCTCGGAATCATTGATACAGGTGCCGGCGTGTTTGGTGCCACAGCGGCATTTGCAGCTAATATCATTGTTTCTCTAATGACAGCCGCTCCTTCGCAAAAAATTCAGGAGGAAGTTATGGATCTTCGCTATCCGGAACAAATGGTCTATAAAGATGGTGAAGTATGGATGAACGATGATGAATCAAAATCTGTATAACCTGTACAATTTGGAGGCTGTGCGGTTTCACCCCTTTTTCCATGGGGTGGAATCTGACACGGCCCTTTCACTTCTAGCCATGTGTGAAGTACGCTGCTACAAAAAGAATGATATGATCCTGAAAAAAAATAAACCGCGTGAAGGCCTTCTGCTCCTTTTAGAAGGTCTTTCAGAGGTATTAGTGAAAAATGACCACAGCGGGCGGGAGGAAGTGCTCGAAGTAGTCCAAACAGGAGAGCTGATTGGATTTTCCAGCCTCGCTGATTTCCTGGGTGTTTCCAAACAAACTTCTGCAGAGCTGGTTGAAGTCAAAGCCTCCAGTGAGGTAAGGGCACTGTTCATTCCGTTTGAAGTGGTGAGAAAAAGATGGGATGATCCTGCAGTTCATGATTACCTGCTGACTCAGGTAGCCCTCAGATTGAAGGATGTATACACATCCCTTGCAGAACAGGTCAAGCTTGCGACAGATTATGGGGAAAACGATGCATTCATGATCAGGGTTCAGGATGTCATGAGCAGTGAGGCAGCCTCAGTCAGCACCGCTGCAACCATTCAGGAAGCTGCCCGGCTCATGCTTAAAAGAAAGATTAGCTCGATCCTTGTTACAGAAAAGGACAGCTTAAAAGGCATTATTACGGAAAGAGACATTGTGGAAGGGGTGGCAGCTGAAGGGGCAGATATTACTGCTCCAGCAAGCACCATTATGACAGCGGGTCCAGTCACGGTATCAAGGTCCGCTTATTATTATGACGCCCTTTCACTGATTCTTTTTAAGGGAATCAAACACCTGCCGGTAATGGAAGGTTCAAAGGTCGCTGGGATTGTGACATTATCAGATTTGCTGAGAAAGAAAAATGAGAATGTGATAAAGACGGTTCAAAAAATCGAAAAAGCCGATCGGGACAGTCTTCCGCAAGTGAAAACCGGCATCTATGAGATAATTGTTTCTTTAATAAGAGACCGTGTTCCTATATTAAAAACGCTTGAGATCATTACAAAGCTGTACGATCGCATGAGCGGCAGAATTATAGACCTATCTATTTCTGAACTGAGGGAAAAAGGCTTGCAGCAGCCATGCGAATTTTCTTTCTATCATATGGGCTCGAGCGGCCGTGGAGAGCAGTTCATGCTCACAGATCAGGATCATTTCCTGGTTTATGAAAGCCAATCGGAGAAAGCTGACGATTTTTTTGAAGAGCTTGGGAAAAGGATCACTTCTAACATGGAGAGTGCAGGTTACGCACGGTGCAAAGGTCTCATGATGAGCAGTGAGGAGAAATGGCGGGGGTCGCTTGCGGTATGGGAGGAGCGGCTGCGAACCTGGATGCTTCAATCCACTAATGACAATTTATTGTTAGCGCAAAACTTTTTCTCCTATCGGTTCATTGCGGGGAGTGAAGGGCTGCATGCAAAATTTGAAGCAATGGCTCAGGAGCAAATGAAAAGATCCAGAATTTTTTTATACCGTCTGGCACAGCTTGAAAGGGAACATACCATTCCCACGCTGGATCGGCCGCTCCGGTCCTTATTTAAGCTGCAGCGCAAAAGCATGGATATGAAAAAAGAAGTTTTATTTCCCTATCATCATAGCCTGCAGATACTCTCCCTAATGCATGGGAAACTATCAGGCACACCGCTTGAAAAAATAGATTTTCTGCAGGAAATGCAGGTATTCTCAAAGGAGTTTGCACACGATTTGAGAGGATCTGTAAGCACTATACTTACGTTGTATGTCACCCAGCGCTGGCAGCAGGAACAAAACGGTGCCGCCCCATCTTCCGTTGTCTCATTTTCCAGAATGTCTACCCGAGAAAAAGAAGAATTGATTCTAAGCTTAAAGACATTTAAGGAGCTGCAGAGCCAGGCAATGGCAAGATTCTCATTATAGCTTTAAAAGGAGGCTGGTATGTTTTTTCTCAGAAAAAATGTGTCATGTTCGTTAAAATATGAGAGTATTCCATTATCCACTCCCCTTGAAGATCTGAATTTTATAGTCTTCGATACGGAAACCACTGGATTTCAAGTTTCTGCGGCAGACCGAATCATTGAAATAGGCGCCGTCCCGGTAAAAGGATTTCAAGTGCAGGAAAAGGACCTTTTTCAGACATATGTTAACCCAAAACGACAAATTTCTCGGGAAATAAAAGAACTCACCTCTATTACCGATGAGCTGGTAAAAGATGCCCCGCAGGCCTGGGAAGCTATTCAGAGCTTTTTTGAGTATGTCGAATCAAGGGAGGCGGTATGCCTGATTGGGCATTATGTTAGCTTCGATGCCTTGGCTATTAAAAGTGAATGTAAACGCGAAAAGCTTTCGTTAAAAAGTTTCCTGACCATTGATACGCTGGATCTGATTGGTTTTATCGCTCCGTCCTGCGATATGCGCGACCTTGAGAGGTATGCCATGGCATTCGGCACCCGCATTTATGACCGGCATCGTGCCGCTGGGGATGCTTTGACGACCGCTTATCTATTTGTTGAGCTGCTTTATCAATTTCAGCAGAGGGGCCATAAAACCTGGGGAGAGTTGATTAAAGCAACTGACAGTCAAATGAGATCACTGCATTATTAAGCGTCAGGCATACGTGGTTGGAATGTTGATGAGCGGGTGGGTGATGTGGTTAACGAGGAAAAGCCGGCTGAATCCGGCTTTCCATCCCATTATTGAATATTGATCAGAGCATCGTCCTTGTAAACCACAAGGATTTCACTTCCTGACATTTTTTGATAAGACGTTGCTGTCCCATACGGTACCTTTAGTGTGAAATAATCATCCCCGTTTTTAAATTCCACTGTAAAATTGTCAGCAGCACCTGTGATGACTGCCTTTGTTTTGGTAATATCACCTTGAATGGTCAATTTCTGATTGATGAGGACCATATCTCTTTTTAACTTGTTCAATGTTTTCAGTTCATTGACACTCATACGGTAGCGCTTTGCGATTCCCCAAAGTGTATCGCCCGGCACCACGGTGTAAACGGCTGTCTTAATGGAATCTTCTATATGTCGTTCAATCCGAACCTCCAATTTTTGGCCGGGCTGGATCGTGTCAGCCTTAAGGTTGTTAACCGCTTTTAATTCTTTAACAGTCATATCATGTACTCTTGAGATTTTGTATAAGGTATCTCCTTGCTTCACTTTATAGAATCCTGTTAATGCATGAGTTTCTTTTGCTGAAGCGCTGAAACCGGCTGATGCGATTACTGCCGCAAAAACGGTGCTGGCTGCCGTCATACCTCTTGCTTTCATCTTCTTTCTTTTATTATTTTGAATTCTTTCCTTGCGTGTTTGCATTCTATAGTCATCCTATCCTTTGGAATATTGTGGTGTCATAACCAGTTAAATGAATTGTTTCCCCCAAAAATAGTACGGTGTAAATATGCGCTTCACAATAGGGAGGAGTTCCTGGCTCTTTTCCCTTGTTTCCAAAAATCCATATAGTTCAATGCGCCCTATAATTGCTAGATATATGCAATTATCTGATGTAAATGAAATAGTTTGCGACATCGAAATGAATTAACAGGGAATGAAGAATTTTGTCGAATATGCGGGGAAAGTCCTGAATCTTATCCATGGAACAATTGAAATTAGGAAAGTTGTCACTGGTCTTTAGACTGCTTATTCTTCAAATACCCTAAAGGATTTTTTGAAAACATTTCTTTTTTTGACTTCCAGATGTCCTATTTTCAAAAAATTTAAACAAAACCTTGTCCTTATTGCATTTTTCGTGCATATTCCCTCAACCAAGCTAATAAACTGTTACAAACCTTACAAAGAGAATGTATGAGGTGAGGGATCGTTTTACTAAACTAATGAATATGTTGAGGACATGTTTAATTATCGCAAACTGAAAGCAAGCATTTCAGGCGCATGTATGATTAACTTCAATTAATCAGCAATCCATGCGGAATACAGTTAAAATCCAGACAGAAAGCGAGTCTCATTTCACACTTCTCACATCCAAATTGGGGAGGGCGAGTGGTGTGCACGATTACATCAAAGAGAGAACTATCAAGATTGGAAAGTATATCGTGGAGACGAAAAAAACGGTTCGCGTAATCGCGAAGGAGTTTGGCGTATCCAAAAGTACAGTCCATAAAGACTTGACGGAAAGACTGCCTGAAATCAATCCTGAACTGGCAAACGAAGTAAAGGAAATCCTGGATTATCATAAATCGATCCGCCATTTGCGCGGCGGTGAAGCCACTAAAATGAAGTATAAAAAAGAAGAAATGGAAGAAGAGCCAGTTAAATGAAATGAAATGAAATGAAATGAAATGAAATGAATGGCGCCGATAAGGGCGTCAAAGGCTAAAGACTGCCATTTAAAAAGTGTCACGGCTAATTTTCAAAGCTGTACATGAACCTCAATTGCGGCTCCGGGGGCTAAAAGCTCATAAGCTGTTTCCATAGCCTGAAACCTTGGCTTTGCTCTATGGATTTAAGCCCCTTTTCAAGTCGCCTGCATCCTTTTCCCCATTTCGACAAAAACCCGCAAAAAGTCTCACAAATTCTGTCAAAATGTTACTGCTTTCACAAGGAATGTGATAAAATATAAAATTAGGATAGAACTTGGTTCGTAAAGACTAGGACTCCTAAAGAGACGCCAGGCAAAATCATTTCTTTTATTAAAGAACTGATTTTTTTGCGTGGCCTTAACTGCTGTTGCGAATAATGATTTGATCATCTAACTGAAAAATTAATAAGCGAAGTTCGCTTTAAGAATGCCTAAATAGAGAGAGCCTTCAAAGGTGCGGACAGAAGCTGGCCATGTTGCAAGGAGGAAAAAAAGAAATGTTTGCTAGGGATATTGGGATTGATTTAGGAACAGCCAACGTGCTAATCCACGTTAAAGGCCGAGGTATTGTGCTGAATGAACCATCGGTAGTGGCGATTGACCGAAATACAAACAAGGTGCTGGCCGTAGGAGAAGAAGCACGCCGCATGGTCGGCCGTACGCCGGGGAACATCGTGGCAATCCGGCCGCTAAAAGATGGGGTTATTGCCGACTTTGATGTAACAGAAGCGATGCTGAAGCATTTTATCAACAAACTGAATGTTAAAGGCTTCTTATCGAAGCCGCGCATTCTGATCTGCTGCCCGACAAATGTGACAGGTGTTGAACAGAAAGCGATCAGGGAAGCGGCTGAAAAAAGCGGCGGCAAAAAGATTTACCTCGAAGAAGAGCCAAAAGTTGCGGCCATCGGAGCAGGCATGGACATCTTCCAGCCGAGCGGCAACATGGTTGTCGATATCGGCGGCGGAACAACGGATGTCGCGGTTTTATCAATGGGTGACATTGTGACGTCTTCATCCATAAAAATGGCCGGAGATAAATTTGACAACGAAATTCTTCAATACATCAAAAAAGAGTACAAGCTTTTAATCGGTGAAAGAACAGCTGAAAACATTAAAGTAACGATTGGGACTGTGTTCCCTGGCGGCAAAAACGAAGAAATGGAAATCCGCGGCCGCGATATGGTTTCCGGTCTTCCAAGAACCATTACAGTTCGTTCCGAGGAAGTTCAGGGTGCTTTGGCAGAATCCGTTGATGTCATCGTCCAGGCTGCTAAAAGCGTGCTGGAACGCACACCTCCTGAATTGTCTGCAGACATCATTGACCGCGGGGTAATTTTAACAGGAGGCGGCGCACTTCTTCACGGAATCGACCAGCTTTTGGCGGAAGAGCTGAAAGTTCCTGTCTTAATTGCCGAAAACCCGATGGATTGCGTAGCTGTTGGAACTGGCATCATGCTTGATAATATTGATAAGCTTCCGAAGAAGAAGCTTGTATAACAACGGACCTGCCAATTTGGCGGGTTTTTCTTTTTGGGTCAGCTGAAAGTAAACTTTTTTCCATTTCAGCCGATGAAAAGAAGGTACAGCACTTTTTCAAAATCTGACTTCATTCTTCAAATTTTTAATGTTTATTGTCGGAAAGTTTTTTATAATAGAGCTAGAATAGATTGTTCGGAATAAATAGAGGTGAAACAGATGTTTAGAGGTTTCTACACAGCTGCTTCCGGAATGCTTGCACAGCAGCGGAGAACGGAAGTACTGACAAATAATATGGCGAATGCCAATACACCCGGCTTTAAAGCAGATCAGACGAGCCTGAGGGCTTTTCCGGAGATGCTGCTCAAGCGAATGGGCCAGCAGACCGTGCCGACTGAAAATGGACTAAACCTTCCTTATAATAATGAAGTCGGGAGACTGACTACGGGGGTTTATATGCAGGAGACGCTACCGTCCTTCATGCAGGGAGATATGAAGGAAACAGGCCTCGGTACTGACCTGGCATTGCTGGATCTTAATTTGCCGGTTAATCCGGAAACAGGCTTAAGAGGGACTGTTTTTTATAACGCAGCTGGAAACGACGGCGAACCGCGCTATACGAGGAATGGGAATTTCACCATCGATGCCGGGGGCTATTTGACGACAGCAGGCGGATTATATATTTTAGATGATGCGGGTGAGCGGATTCAGCTCTCCAGTGACCGTTTTACAGTAAGTGAAGATGGTGTGATTACCGGTGAAGCGGGTGAAACAGCCAGACTAGGCATCACTTTTTCCCAAAATCCCGAAAGTCTGAGAAAAGAAGGCGACGGACTTTTTGCAGCGACAGAAGAGAGCATCCTTGAAAATGCCTATAATGCACAGAATGTCCAATTCAAGCTTCAGCAGGGCTATCTGGAGCGTTCCAATGTGGATGCATCCCGTACAATGACGGATATGATGGCAGCCTATCGCTCTTTTGAAGCCAACCAAAAGGTTCTCCAGGCATATGACCGCAGTATGGAGAAAGCCGCAAATGAAATCGGGCGGATCGGGTAATGACCTGCCGCAGACCCGCTAAGGGGGAAAAACAATGAATCGTACGATGATCACGGCAACAAATACCCTGGCCCAGCTGCAGAAACAGATGGATATTGTCAGCCATAATGTGGCCAACATTGATACAGCGGGCTTTAAAAGACGGGAAGCCAATTTCACTGATTTGCTTTTTCAGCAGTTTAATAATCAGCGGAATCTGGCTGCTGAGGCAGGAAGACTGACTCCGGCAGGCATCAGGCAGGGCGTGGGCGCAAAGCTGGCGCAGTCCCAAATCGTCATGCAGCAGGGTTCTTTAAAGAGAACAGACCGGCCGCTCGACTTTGCTTTCACAAAGGAAGGCCAGTATTTCCGTGTGCTGGAGCAGACGGAAGACGGAGCAGCAGTGCGTTTTACCAGAGCGGGCGCTTTTTATTTAACACCGGTTTCGGATAATGAGACCATGCTTGTGACAGCTGACGGACTGCCGGTTCTTGATGAAAATAATAATTCGATTATAATAAATGGACAGGCTAAAAATTTTAAAGTGACCGATACAGGGAGCTTTTTGGCGGAAGCAGCCAATGGTGCCATCCAGGAATTCAATCTTGGAGTGGTCCTGATCAACAAGCCTCAATTCCTGGAGCAAAAAGGTGATAATCTTCTTGGCCTGCCAGATGGAATAGATGGCGAGGGGATTTTTACAGAGCTGAACGGTGCACTCCGCGGACAGATTGGAATGGCCCAGGGTTCCCTTGAACAGTCCAATGTGGATTTGTCCAAGGAAATGACAGAATTGATCAACCTCCAGCGGGCTTATCAGTTTCAGTCCAGATCCGTCTCCATGGCTGATCAAATGATGGGGCTGGTCAATGGAATACGTTAGATAAAAAGGGGAAATAAAATGTCAGTAAACAACAGTAATCAAGAAGCAGTCAAGACGCGTGAACAACTGAAAAATGAACGCAGCAAAGATGAGTCACCGCGTAAAGGGCGGGTTCGCATTCGTCTCATTCCGATCTGGCTTCGGATTATTATTGTCGTGCTTTTAATTTTCCTGAGCGTTACGGCAGGAGCCGCGGTCGGGTATGGTGTCATTGGCGGCGGCGAAATGAAGGATATTTTTTCAAAGTCCACCTGGATGCATATAATTGAACTGGTGGAAAAAGAATAGAAATGAAAAGGAGGGCGGAAAACCCTTCTTTTTTTGTTGGCACTTTGCGTATAATCAATTTTTTAGTAAAATAAATATAAGCTATTAGTATCTGGTACTAAATAATGCATGGGAGCGATACATATGAAATTAAATGTAGAAGAAATCAAAGAAATCATCCCTCACCGATATCCATTCCTGTTCGTGGATTCCATTGAAGAGCTTGAGCCTGGAAAAAGAGCCGTCGGCAAAAAGAATGTAAGTGCCAACGAGGAAGTATTTAATGGACATTTCCCTAATTACAATGTATTCCCGGGATGCCTCACGCTTGAAGCCTGTGCGCAGACAGGTGCTGTGGCGCTGCTGTCACTGGATGAATATAAAGGTAAACTTGCCTTTTTTGCGGGTGTGGAGAAATGCCGCTGGAAACGCCAGGTGCGGCCGGGCGATACACTCATCATGGAGGTCGAATTGCTCTCCGTCCGCAGAGGAATCGGAAAAGGCAAAGCCCGAGCGACCGTTGATGGCGAAGTGGCGATGGAAGCAGAAATTATGTTTGCGATTGAAAGATAAAGCTAAGACAATCCCGTACACAATGTGCGGGATTTTTTCTGTAAAAAAAGATGCAAGTTGTTTCGGTTTTTGGGAAATATAAAGGAAGACCAATGCAGCAGGTCAACAATACATCTATTGAAAGGAGCTTTTACGATGAATAAAAAGCTTTTAACACTTATCGGAGGAACTGCTCTTTCCGCCATGCTACTTGCAGGCTGTGCTACTGACAACCAGGAGCCGCCGCCGGAAGATGATACAATCACTGAGGATAATAATGGTGATGTAAATGATGGCGATATGAACGGTGACAACGGCGATATGACGAATGATCTGAATGAAAACACAGATGACAACGACATCAACACAGATGACGACGGCGACATGATGGAAGACAACAACGAGCCGGGCGAAGACGCTGTAGAAGATAATCTCGATATGCAGGATGAGGATAATAAAGATAAGTAATAGGTAAGAAAAACTCCCGTCATGACTGAGCGGGAGTTTCTTTATTTTCCTTTTTAGCAGTGGCCAGGCGGGGCTTGCTTTGCATCTTAACCTTGAATTCGTCTAGAAGATTGTCGCCGATGTAGCCCTTGGCCAAGAGGTCCTGGAGCAGCAATTCGGCGTAATCATTTTTCGTTCTTTTGAGTGATCCCTCAAAAAGGATGCTGATATGGTTTTCCAGTTCGCTGATAGAGGTAATTTTAGTTTGGAATGCGGCTGGATCGTTTTCTTTTTTGGTTATAACAACTTGGATGGTCAGCTCGTCCTCATCATCAGCGCGCTTTTTGAAGTACTCAAGATAGGATTTATCAATAAATGCCTCCAGAAGCCAGTTGCTCTTCTCATCTTCTTTATTAATAATCAATCCATCATCCAGTTCAATATCAATCAGGCCATTTTCTTCCACCAATTGCAGAGAAACAAGTTTAAATGTTTTCATGGCTAACCTCCATCTCTAAAATAAGTTGTCTATAAAAAATTATAACACAGCCCAAACTGAAAGCGAATTTGACAGTTTGTCGAATTTTCTTTTTATTAATGCTGAAAATCGTATTTTCGAGGCAGTTTTTTGCGGAAAAGGGACGGAAAATTAAATTTTATGGGTATTTTTACCGAAAAAGCACTGTGAAAAACACATTTTCGCTTTTTTACATTTTGGGGAGGTTCCGGCTATGATAAGGCTATCAAAGAGAGGAGATGAAAACCATGATCAATCAAGTGACCCTGGTGGGAAGGCTGACAAAGGACCCTGAGCTGAAAAGGACACAGGAGGGAATTCCGGTAACAAATGTGACACTGGCAGTTAATCGCCAGTACCGGAACCAGCAGGGGGAAATCGATGCAGACTTTGTGCAGTGCACCTTATGGAAGAAAACGGCTGAAAATACATCTCAGTATTGCCGGAAAGGAACCCTGATTGGAGTAACCGGGCGGATCCAGACAAGGCATTATGATAATCAGGAAAAGAAGCGCATTTATGTAACAGAGGTGGTTGCTGAATCCGTCCGCTTTCTTGAACGGAAGAAGACAGAGGACATTCCAGTGACTGTAACCAAGGAGGAGCTTCCGTTTTGAATGAAGTGTCCGAAAGAGAAAAGGCAATGGAATATATGCTCGAAAGCCTCATCAAAATGCTCGGAAAATCAAACCACAGAGTCGATGATCTGAACAAACGGGTACTCCAGCTTGAATCGCTCATCCGTGAAACGGTCATGCAAAACAGCCATCCACAAGAGCAGCAAACACCTAAACGCTTCTCCATCATGAATTGACGGCATCCCCCAACCAGCTGTCCACACATATTCCTTCACTATAGAAAATCAATCTTATCCTCAAAACTTCCCCAAATTGGAACCCGGTACACTTGTGCCGGGTTATTTTTATGGTGACAGGGACCGCTCGAATTTTGTCGAATGACCTAAAATTCCTTCAATGCCTGAATGTTGTTCTTGATCACTCTCACAGCAAGAGCCTTTTTCTTTTCGTTAAAGGTGTATATATCCAGGAGGGCTTTTTTCAGGTCCGGATAATGGCTGATGATCTCCCGGATCATCTCCATGTCCTTATCATCCGGGTTTTCTTTTAAAACGGACTTGTCTGCTGTGTAGGAGGACTGGCTCGCCAATTCATCAGTCAATAAGGTCTTGTCCACTTTATATACTTCTGCCATTTGTACGAGGGTTTGGTAAGTGGGGGTGACCTTGCCTGTCTCGTATTTGCTGATGGTTGAGCGATCCACTTTCAGCATTTCTGCCGCAAAATCCTGAGTCCACTTTCGATCCGTTCTTAACTTTCTCAGTATTTCAGGTAAAGACATCCTTTTCACCGCCATTTGCTTTCTTTCTTTTAACTTAGCGGGAATAATGTGTAAAAAGGCTGTTTGTGAACGGTGGTCACACTAATGAATGTGATTAATATTCACAAATAATAAATACTGCTGAATAGGCATTAAGAACCAGGGAGGATATTCACAGAATATGTCGAATATATTTTTTGAAAATAATAAAAAGGAGGTTTGATTTAGTGGAAAAAGGAGATGAAACCGGGTACCTGTATTTTCAGACAGAAAATAAAAGTCTAAATACCGATCATCAGCCAAGCTTCTTTGATGCGCTTCAGCTGATTAAGCTCCAGAATAATAAATCCTATCAAAGAATTCCTCTTAGAAGCCATACTTCACTTATGTTCAACGATACGGAACGAACTCTTCACTACAAGTTTAACTTCTTATTAAGCCAAGTGGCAATTAACTCCGGGGACAAGAAACCTACATACCAGCAGCTATCCTGTTTTATTATAAAAGAAGGCAGCAAAGTCACGTTTCTGACGCAAAAACCTAATAAGCCGGAATATGCAAAAATTAAAGAACAGCCTTCAAGCCTTTATGCATATCAAGGACTTGAAGACTGAATCAATTTTATGTCAGGTGAACCAGGTCCCGCAGCTCATCTGTTGAAAGCTCGGTAATCCAGTTCTCGCTTGTAATGATCTGGTCATTAAGGGACTGCTTTTTTTCAAGCATAGCATCTATTTTTTCCTCGAGTGTGCCGGTGGCAATCATTTTATGCACATGAACAAAGCGATTTTGCCCAATCCGGTAGGCGCGGTCAGTTGCCTGATTTTCCACGGCAGGATTCCACCAGCGGTCATAATGGATAACATGGTTTGCTGCCGTCAGATTCAAACCGGTTCCGCCGGCTTTAAGCGACAGCAGGAATACCGGGAATTCATGATTTTGAAAACGGCTGATCATAGAATCCCGTTCCTGCTTCGGCACGCTTCCGTTTAAAAACGGCACGTCGAATCCGAATTGTTTTTTCAGCAGGCGGGCGATCATATTCCCCATTTCGATATATTGGGTAAAAATCAGGCAGCTTTCGCCCTGTTCATGAACAGCGCCGACGAGTTCGCTTAATTTTTCAAGCTTTACAGAACGCTCAAGGACATGCTTAGGCTTCTCTTCTTTTAAATAAAGGGCCGGATGGTTGCACAGTTGCTTTAAGCGGCTTAATAACTGCAGAATCAGGCCTTTACGCTCAAACCCGGAAAGCTTTTCGATCTGTGCGAATGTATCCTGGACAAGCTGCTCATATAGGGAAGCCTGTTCAGCAGTCAGCGGACAATACTCCTTCTGCTCAAGCTTATCAGGCAGGTTCAGGGCCACATCTTCATCCTTCTTCGTGCGGCGGAGCAGGAAGGGGCGGATATAGGCCTGCAGCTGCTTAACTTTGTTTTTGTCGTCATCCTTTTCAATCGGCAGAACATAGCGCTTCTGGAACTGTCCGAGACTGCCGAGATAGCCGTGGTTCGTAAAGTCAAAAATGGACCAGAGTTCGGTCAAGCGGTTTTCCATCGGCGTGCCGGTGAGGGCAATATGGTGCTTGCCCTTTAACTTCCGGACAGCCCTCGATTGTTTTGTCTGGGCATTTTTAATATTTTGGGCTTCATCAATCGAAATGGAGCTCCACTCGATTGCTTCAAAATCCTCCAGATCCATATGGGTTAGTCCGTAGGAGGTCAGCACAATATCAAACTCCATTACTTTTTCAGAAAAGCTTTCTCCCTTCAGGCGGTTGGATCCGTAGTGGAGATATACGCTCATGCCAGGAGCAAAGCGCTCGATTTCCTTTTGCCAGTTGCCGAGGACTGATGTAGGGCAGACGATGAGAGATGGGCCGCTGTCTTCATCCTTTTTTACTTTTAAAAGATAGGAGATCAGCTGTATCGTTTTTCCAAGTCCCATATCATCTGCCAAAATGGCGCCGAATCCATATCGGCGCAAAAACAGCAGCCAGCTCATCCCAAGCTTCTGGTATGGGCGGAGATCACCTTTGAAGCTTGCCGGGACCTCTTCAAGCGGAAGGTTTTTAATATCGCGGAGCTGCTTCACCATCTGTTTCCATTGGCGGTTAAGCTCGATCTGAATCCGGGCAAATGTTTTAGGATTATCCAGATCATCTTCCTGCGGGCTTCCGTCAGCCATAAGCTCCTGCTCAATCAAATCGCGGACATGCAAACCTTCTTTTTCCGCTTTCTTCATTAAATCCTGGATATGGCGGACGAAGTGGGGGTCCAGCTTAATCCAGCGGCCGCGAACGTATACGAGCCGTCTTTTTTCCTCTACCATGCCCCGGAATTCTTCCTCTGTTAAGTCGACGCCATTCATGCTGAAGCGCCAATCATAATCAAGCATGGACTGAAGCCCGACAAACGAAGGGCGGTGGCTGCCGGTTCCTTTCACTTTTGCTTTTACCTTGAGGCTTGCGTTCTTCATTGCCTGCCACCAGGATGGAAGCAGAATTTCCACGCCAAGTGCCAGCATGGTTTCGCTTGCCTCTGTCAGAAAAGTCCAGGCTTCATCTTCCGTCAGCATAGTCGAAATCTCGCCGGGCTTGCCTTCAAGCCATGGGAAAAGCTCCAGCCAGCGCTGGATCTCTTTTTCAATTGAATCTTCATAAGCATGCCATTCGTGCGGATAATTCGAATAGTCCTTGTAATCGGTAAACACATCAGGATTCTTTTTATCGCGCAGAAAGATCGTCAAATCCCAGCTGGTATCGATATCCCCGGGCTCTTCCAGCTTAAGTCCGATCGAGAAAGGAGCTTCATTTGCTTTGACTCCGATCCATTCCTGCCAGCTTTCTTCGTCAAAATAAGCTGCAAGGTCGCGTGGTGAGAGATGCTCACTCCGCAATGCTTCTAGCTTTTCACCGAACTGAGCTTTCGCTTCCTGGTTTTGATTCATAAAGCCATCAAGGGAGCGGTGAAATAAATCCCCTATAAATTCCCTGACTGGAGAGTCTTCTACTGTCTGCTCCCAAAAGTTTGTGCCGAATTCGGCGATCACACTTTCCGGCAGTGCCCAGCGGAATGTACCTTGTTCCCAGGCTGCAAAATCCGGCATCCATTCCTGGTCCACGATCGAATCATAAAGAGCATGAGAGGAGGCCAGCAGAATCTCGGCCGTTTCATCCCAGCTCCAATCAATCAAGCGGTTGAATTGCTCTGCCGCAAACAGGGTGACAATCTGCCATCCGCTTACAGAGATCCCTTTAATGCCGTCTGCCTCTGCAGCATCAAGCATGGTTCCGAAAAAGCTTTCCCTGTGATGGTTAAAAAGGAGAGGCTGCCATTCCTTCGGAGAAAGCAGGCGTCCCTCTTCATTAACCGCAAAAATCAGGTAGCGGTCATTGTTTATTGGTTTCACTTTCACATGAAGAAATCTCGTTTTAAGCATCGATTAGCTTACCCCTTTTGCATTCTTCCTGAAAGGCGCGGAGACGTTTCGTTTTTTCGAGCAGCAATTCAAGAAAAAGCTGCCAGTCCTCCTGGCGTTTCAGCTTGTTGTACAGCGTCCGAAGCTTTTTCATCTTCCGGACGGCCTCGCGGTAATGATCTCTGTTTTTCATATTAATATGGCCAGTGATGGACTGATGATAAAGCGGGAGGAGGATGGAGGGCTCCTTTTTGCTGATTTCCCTGATCCGGTCCTTGCCAAGAGAATCAAGATCAAAGCCGATAAACGCCTGCAGGTCCGCCCACTTTATAAATTCTCCTTTTTCAAAAAGCAAATATTCATAGTCACTGTAGCTGTAAGGAAGCGTCTCCATCAAGGCTTTCTCGTACAAATCCATTTTGCTGTTCTCCAGGCAATAAGGAGAAATCGCCTTGACGGACATCCGGGTAAAATCCATGCAGGCGTAATAGTCATCAATTTCTTTCAGATAATCACGTGATTTATGGATAAATGCTTCTGCATACGGGCCCATCCGATTCCAGTCCTTGTTGGCTGAAAAGTAATCGAGCCAGTAAAGCATATAAGGTGTCATTAATTCATTCGGCACATTTAAAAGACTGAGTGCCTTTTCATCATTGCGTTCAAGAATCTGAAGATGCACATAACCTGCCACTGACGGCATGTTTGCCTCTTCTTTGACGAAGGATTCCAGCCTTTCGATCTCTGCTTCACGCCATTCCTTCTTTTTGAAAAAATGCGTCCATAGCAGCCGGTATAAATGAGTTCGTTCATACTCCATCCCAAAAGAACCGGTGATCAGTCCGGCAGAATCATCCTTCAGCTTTTCGATAAATTGATCGAACGCGAAGGGGAGGGAGTGCACCGACAATTTATTCATGATCTCCACGGAATCCTCCATCAGGGACTGATAGAGGTGGCGATAATAGCGGTCAATCAATTCCTCGCCATGGCCGTACTTACTGCTCAGCACCATCAGCTTTTTAAAAGAAAAAACATAGCCGATCAGAAGGTAGAGAAGCTTCCATTCCTGCTCTACCGGTGCTCCGGCTTTCATGCGGCGCAGATACACATGGAAAAGCTCAGGCAGGACATAAGGACGGGGTTCTCCCTGTTTTTCCATTAGCTCGGTAAAGCTTTCGTCGAATGAAGCAACCCAGCGATCATAATCCGCCTTCATCTGGCCGGAGGATTTCAAAAGATCCTTCGCTTTTTGAAGCCCCCAATTCTTGGCGGTCTGCTTTTCCTTGATCGGCTTCCGCCATTCTTCAATCCACATGGACACACTTCTGGCTTTAGAAAGAAGCTGCAGAAAGACCGCAGTCTGATGGCGGCAAAAACCTTCGGCCGGACATGAACACTCACTCAAATGAATGAACTCAAGATCCAGTTCTACCTTTGCGGGAGTCACATCCTGTACGGTCGCCAACACCTTATCACCTTCAAAGCGCAGCTGATACACAAGCCCCTGCCGAAAAAGCATCAGCCCTTTCTGCACCAGGCGCGCATCCTCCTCATTCTCAGCCCGCAGCAGCCCCTTCAGCTCATTCGCGGCAAACTCCAAAGGCTCCAAAAACCGCTCCGGAATCATGTTCATACCTCCTTATTGGTGACAGGCACCACCCGAATTTTGTCGAATCTATTTAGAACAAGGCTCCCGTAAAAGGGATTAATCGGCCCTGTAAAGTCCATTCCTTTATTATAACATTTAGGACAGCTGGAATGAAGGTGCGTGCTGTTTCAAAAAAAAGTTGAGAGAAGTTCTTAATGGGGATCGAGCGGGAAAAATTTTCGATTCCTGTGAAAGGAAATGGTATGATGAATTTAACGCTTTAATGGAACAGGGTGAAAAAATGACTGCCGTACAAGCTCGACAAGAGGAATCAACTAAATATTCGCTGCAGGATGCAGGCTTCAAAAAAATTATGATTGCGATGACGAGTGCCTCCATTTTAGTATTCGCTAATTTATACTTTGTGCAGCCGATTATGCCGCTGCTGGCAGATTCATTTGACATCACATCTGCGGCAGCCGGTTTATCACTGTCTGCTGCTGTAGTTTCCATGATTTTCGGATTGTTATTCTTCGGATTTCTGTCTGATCGAATCGGGCGGGTTTCCATTATGAATTTCACACTTGTCTGCACCATGATTCCGCTGGTGCTATTGCCGATTGCGCCTAATTTTGAAACCTTTCTGGTACTGCGCTTCCTGCAGGGCTTTTGTATAGCGGGACTGCCTGCAGCAGCCATCGCCTATTTAGGAGAGGAGCTGGATCCCAGGAGCATCAGCCTCGGCATCACCATGTATATTGCAGTCAATGCCATTGGCGGAATGGCCGGCCGCATCTTCGTTGGATACATTGCAGATATGGCCAGCTGGCAGACTTCTGTTTACTTTCTATTTGGATGTTCCATTTTGCTATTCATCATTTATTTTATAACTCTGCCAAAATCTCATTATTTTAGTCCCAGTAAAAGATCTGTACAAAAAGACTTGTCAGGCATGGGCTCACATCTGAAAAATACGAAGCTTTTCCCTGCGTTTGCAATGGGGATCCTCCTCCAGTTCTCGTTTACAGGAGTATGGACATACCTGCCTTTTTATCTCGAACAGGAACCTTTTAATCTCTCTGTAAAAAATATTTCTTTTACCTACCTGGCGTACAGCTTTGGTATAGCTGGCTCCATTCTGGGCGGAAGACTATCCTCTTATTTCAGACAAACCACACTGGTTTCGGTTGGAACCGTCATTTTAATAGGAGGGACCTTGCTTACCAATATGCACTCCTTGTCGGTAATTGTAATAGGTCTATGCCTGACCTGCCTGGGGTTTTTTGTGGCGCATTCACTAATGGCGGCTATTGTAAATGAGCGCGCTGCCCATCACAAAGCCGGTGCCTCGAGCATCTATCTCGTAAGCTATTACCTTGGAGTCGCAACCGGTGGGACGCTTGCCGGTCTGGTATGGCAGACCGGAGGCTGGACGGGGATTACCGTGGTTTCCTTTGGACTGCTCCCGGTGGTGGTGTGGCTGATGGCGGGAAGCCGGAAGGTTCATCGCTGATATGATGGTGTATATGAAGGGACGAGCCGGGATTAATCTTGGGTAACTTCGGACACAAAAAGCAGGAGAGAGTCAGTTAGAGTCAGAAGCCGGTGTAACTTCGGACACAGAAAGCAGGAGAGGGTCAGTTAGAGTCAGAAGTTGGGGTAACTTCGGACACAGAAAGCAGGAGAGAGTCAGTTAGAGTCAGAAGCTGGTGTAACTTCGGACACAAAAAGCGGGAAAGGGTCAGTTAGAGTCAGAAGCCGGTGTAACTTCGGACACAAAAAGCAGGAGAGAGTCAGTTAGAGTCAGAAGCCGGTGTAACTTCGGACACAAAATGCAGGAAAGCGCCAGTTACAGTCCGAACCCGGGGGCAGCCTTCGCCGAGAGCGGTCTAATTTGGCCTCCGGCACTAACCCGAAGCAAGAAAAAACTGCTTATTAACCAAAAAACTCTTAAAAGCCCCAATCTAAAATGACTGGGGCAGCATATTTAGATGATATTTTATCTAAAACTGCAACTAGATGCATTCATATATAACGTTATGTGCGGATAGCCTCAATTTCTGTGCGGATAAGACTTTTTCTGTGCGAAAAAATTTATCTCAATTTCAGAACTCATCCCCGCTTCGAATAACCACCCTAACGAGGATCCCGTTCATGCCCTGTTTTCAAATCAACGACCTTAACAGGGTTCGCCGGTGCATCAACCGTTTTGCTCGCAGGGGCCGCTTCACCGTTTTCCACCCAGTCAACTAGCAGGTCAAATGATTGATGAGCATAAGGCAGCAGTGGCTGTAGTTCCTGATCCGGATCGGTGCCCGGGTTCCAGACCAGGCTGTCAACATGGTTGCCGTTCTCGATCGTGTACATACGGTGCAAATCCTGCTTTCCGGCTTTCTTAACCAGCTTCTCATATCCCTTGGCATGGATTTCCGGGAATATCAGCGAGTCCAGTGACCCCGTGAAGGAGATCAGCGGCACATCAATATCTCCGGTATTGGCCACCGCCTTAATATTTTCCTTCACTTCCTTCGGCCGGGTCACATACTTATAATCTTCAAAAATAGGATCATAAGATCGGTCTCTCACGCCATTAACGAAGTTCAGGTAATTGCTCCATTCCGTCCGGCCGGGTGCTTCCGGATCGAAATGGTCCCGATAGATATTCAGCGAGACAAACCAGTATACCTGATCATGGTAAGCCCACAGTTTTTCAGACCCTTTTGGCAAGCCTGCTTTGTATAGCTCTTTAACCGCTTTTTGCTGTTCTTTGCCGCTTCCATACAAAGCTTCCTCCGCATGATTCACAACAGTGGTCAGGGAACTGATTAAATTTTCTTTTTTCTCCGTCCATAATACGCCTTCCCAGTCGACTCCTCCATCAAAAAGACGGGGTTCGCCGGTTTTCTCCGGATCGTCATTTTCAAGAGCATAGCGCACGACGTAGCCGCCATTGGAAATTCCCATTGCATATGTAGGAATCTTATGCTGTGCGGATACTAAATCACTCGCAGGATCAGAAGAGTCTGCCGGATCGATCAGCCCATCCGTATGTGAGCTGGCTAAGTACTGCTGTGCGGCTTTCGTAACCTGGCGGAACCGCTGATGCCATTCCGCGACACTATCATCCTCACCGGCTAGCGCATTCTTTACTTTTGCCAATGGATCAGCTGGATCAGCCTCGCCCTGGGTGCCTTTATCGATCGCTGCAAAAGCATATCCTTTTTCCAGTACATAATCGCTGAAAAGCAGATCGGTCGACGTTTCATTTCTTGTCGCGGGTATTCCCGAAACTACCAGCCGGCCATTCCAGTGGTCCGGAACCCTGATGACAAACTGGGCATCTTCAAAAATACCATTTACCTGAGTTCCTGTTACAGAAGCAGGCTTGTACATTTGGTGCCATCCGGTTCCTTCCGCTGCATTTCCCCATAGATAAGGAGCCAGGCCAATATTGCCGTAAAGGGTTGCCTGCTGATATTGCAGGGGATTCTTAGTAGTGAGCCAGTTGTTGCCGGAGCCGTCAAAGTATTGTTCTGTTACCGTGTGCGCACCAGGTATGATCGCCTGGTTTTCCACAGCTGTTTTCTCCGCAAAACTACTTTCCGGAAAAAGTAAAAAACTTAAAGCAGAGGCCAAAGATAACGCAATCAGTTTACTTTTCAGATAAATCCATCCCTTCCTCATCATCTCTTACAGTTCTATTCTACTTTTACTAATTATGGGAATCATGGGCCTTAATGATTAATTATTTGAATTTTCAGCATAAAGAAGAGCAGAGCATTCAAAATTGTGATGCCAAACCGATACTAGTACTATAGACATATAGTAGAACAAGTTGGAAGCAATGAGAATTCAAGGGAAATTTGGGCGCTTGAATGAATTCGAGCTAGTAGCGCAACCGGCCAGCACTTACAAGGAATCACTTGCTTGTAAGGATATGTTCTGACAAACTTTTTTGAAAAGAGGAAGAGCATGCTTACAACGTATCAGCCTAATCATGTTAAAAGCACACAGGTTCTTGAAAAAGAAGCTGTTTTGGCTGCAATTGAAAATTCTCTGGCGATGATTGAATTTGATGGGAACGGGAAAGTGCTCTGGGCAAATGAGAATTTTGCCAAAACCGTGAAATATCGGGCAGAAGAGATGCCAAATATGCTGCATAAGCAATTTTGTACCCCTGAGTTTGCGGCCAGTAGGGGATATCAGGAGCTTTGGAGAAATCTGCGCAATGGCAAAAGCTTTCAGGAAAAAATCCAGCGTGTGACCAAACAAGGAGACCTCATTTGGCTCGAAGCAACATACACACCCGTTTTCGGGAGTGATGGCAAGGTCGCCGGTGTCGTGAAGATTGCTACTGATATAACGGAGCGGGAAACGAATACAGCACAGGTGGCATACCAGCTTCAGGAAATGTCAGAAGCCCTTAGTGAAAAAGCAAAAGCTGGAATTGAGAGAAGTGAAGAGGCTGCTCAGGCAATAGGCAAGCTTGTTCATGAATCCAAAGGAAACCTGGAAATCCTCCATTCTCTCAAATCACAGGCACAATCCATCGGCAGCATCGTAAAAACGATCCGGGAAATAGCGGCGCAAACCAACCTGCTCGCCTTAAATGCAGCCATAGAAGCCGCGCGTGCAGGCGAGCATGGCAGAGGCTTCAACGTCGTTGCCGGAGAAGTGCGGAAGCTCGCAAACCGGGTGCAGGACTCCATTCAGGAAGTCAACGCCCATATTGAAGGAATATCAAGTGAAATCAACAAAATCAGTGACGCCACCCTGCAATCACAGTCCGGCATCTCTGAAAATCAGGTTCTTAATGAACAGGCGGTATCCGCATTTAAAGATATCGGGGAAGCAGCAAGAAAGCTGGATGAGCAGGCGAGGGGATTTAAGAGTATTTTATAGGACAACGTATAAAACGTTAGGATGGGGCGGCTTTTATAGCAGCTCTTTTTTTGTTGATAGGAAAAATGGATGGCGGCGGAGAAATTCTATAGTATGCAGCAAGTTAAATGAAAAAGAGGTATCCATATGCCATTTTATTTTGAAGGGAATGTCTATATCCGCAGTGATGAAACCGGAGAGAAGGTAATCTTTGAAGATCCGGCCGCTATAAATGAGAGTGTGGAATATATCAATAAACATAACATTAAACATGTGGGTGTGTCAGATTTTGATTTTCCCGATGTTTGTTTTTTGAATGAATGCCCGGGTATTGAACATTTGGATGTTTTGAATTCTTTTATAAAAGACCTGAGCGGCATCTATAGCTTAAAGAACCTAAGAATCCTATCGATAAATGAAACAACCACTAAAAATGTTTTTAAAATAGGAGAGCTTAAGAATCTGCAAGAAGTATACGGGCAACTGCCGCGTAAAACGGCGGGACTGAATGAATTGAGTAAGCTAACCAGAGCCCAGCTGTGGAGCTATAAGCCGAAAGCCAGGAATCTCACTGAATTTAGTGGGTTAAAAAGCTTAAAAGAGCTTATTTTAACACAATCAAATATTGTCACACTTGAAGGAATCCAAGAGATAATGAGCCTGCAAATGCTTCAGTTGAATTATCTTAGGAGTTTAAAAGATGTTAGTGCGCTTCGCAAAGTGAAGGCTCCGCTGATTGATGTGGAGTTTGAGAGCTGCAAGGGGGTTGAAGATTTTTCGTCTATTGGTGAATTGATGCATTTGGAACAATTAAAGCTGATTAATTGTGGAGATATACCTTCGATTCGCTTTGCTGAAAATCTGCCTAAGCTGAAGGCTTTTATTTTTCCTGATACGCATGTACAAGATGGCGATCTCTCTGTGTGTGAAAATATTGAGGAAGTGCATTACACCAAGCAGAAAATTAAGAATAGGGATCCGGAAAAGGATAAGAAAATTGGGGATTTGATTCAGCCTACAATAGAGTGGGAAAAGAGACTGGCAGATGGTGATGATCTGTTCACGAAAGAAAATATCAGAGCTGCCAATAAGGCTCTTGATTCGTTTTTGAAAAATCTGACACAAGATAGCGGATTGTCGGAAAAAGACATCAAAAAATACGTAAAACAAGTGACTCTAAAGCTGAACAAGCTAAATGAAAAGTATGATTACTTTATCGAGACACTTGAAAGAGAAGAGCTCTGTGACTACATTATGGAAGCTGCAGGAATAGCGGGTTTGGAGTTTGACGGGGACATCACAGAGGAATGGAGGGAATGGTAATAGCTATTTGTAATAGGAGGGTTTAATCATGGAGATCCCAGAAGAAGCTGACCTAATATCGGTGTTTGAATCATTGCCGGGGAGAAAAGATGAGACGGAGAATTTTTATTATGACACTTCATCCTTTATTTTAGAAAATGAAAATGAAGTGATGGAGGTCAGGCTATCTCCTTTTTACGATGAATTTATAATAGATGTAAAAGAAAAAAACTCTAATGAAGTTCTTTCCTATATGAAGCTGCTCTCTGTAAGGAAAATAGAAATTGCCGCGGATGAAAAGGAATATGCGATCATTCGATTGTTTCATGGTGAATCAGATTTATATGAAAACATTATAGAAATAACGTTAAGGCCCAAGTTTAAGCTGATTTTTAAAGAGCAGTATCGATGAGTTGACCCGCGTTTCTAAAGAATAATGAGAGTAGCTGATGGTATGAGAATTCAAGATAAAGACTTTACCCCGCAGTTAAAAACGAAGATTGAAGACATTGAACAGAAACTCAAAGAACAGGCTGAAAGACTCCAAAAAGAGCATAAAACTGCTTTTACAAAGAAAGGCCTCAAACTCGAATCTGCCTTTGACCAAGAGGGCAGTGATGTCTTTCAGCCTGGATACAGTTCCTCCATTTCAGTAGGATTTACTGACAAGAACGGTGACCTCATAGACTTAAAGATTATTAAAATTTGGGAATGCGAACGCATACTTTTAGGCATGCCAGTCTTAAGTAAATTCCCTGGTTCCAAAGTGGCCGGAGAGCTCCTGGATGAATCGCCGGAAGAAATAAGAATAGAATTAAAGGAATATATGGATGAAATTTTAACAGAAGTGACTAATTAATTGGATGGAATAGAATCAGGAGGATAAACAATATGACTAACTTATCTTTAAAGCTGCCGAAGGAATTTGAAAAATATCGGACCGAATTAGAAAAAACAGCAAAACCGTTTGTCAGCATCCAAGCAGAAAGAGGGGAGACCACCCTTTTTGAAAGCAAGTTCGGAGGACATCCCTACCTTCCAAAGTTGAGCGATTACCCAAAGGATGAGCAGGGGAATTATATGAATCTATTTGCACAGATAAATTTCGAAGAAGTTCCCCGCATTGAGCTGATGCCTGAAGGCGGGATTCTTCAATTCTATCTCTCACCGGTTGATGATATGTATGGGCTTGATTTTGATAACCCGACTGCTCAAAGAAACTTCCGGGTTATTTATCATCCAAATATCGTAAAAGATGAAGCAGACCTGGTGACTGACTTTTCATATATACCTGATTTAAGTAATGAATATGATCCGATAGTCCAGGAAGCTAAGATGAGTTTCCAGCTTAAGATCGCTCCTGTACCTGCTGATGACTTCCGTTTTGAGGACATGGTCAATATTGACTTATTCGAATCCATCGATCATCCGGACTATGAGGATTTACATGAGCTCTACTTTGAGGAGTTAGGTGCAGAGGGCCATAAAATAGGCGGTTATCCTTACTTCACCCAGCAGGATCCGAGAGAAAAAAATGACCCAACAGGAGAATATACCATTTTACTATTCCAAGCGGATACGGACGATGATATTGACTTAATGTTCGGGGACAGCGGTGTTGCCAACTTCTTTATAAAAGAAGAAGATTTAAAAAGCAGGAATTTCACCAATGTCCTTTATAATTGGGATTGCTGTTAGATATTGAGTTCTTTCAATCAAGTTAGGTTGAGGGGGGATTTAGGTGGAATTAAAAGAGATTATTCTTCACGATGCAACCAATAGACAAAAAAAGAATGAAGTAGGCTTTAATCTCCAGACGAATGTTTTTTCACTGATAGTAAGCCGTTACTTGCATGGAGTATTAACCGATGAAGTGGAATCTTTGATGGTTTACTGTTTGGCAGGAATAAATGAAACCATCGTTGACTCCTATACAATCGAGAATGGTTTAACCATCAAGATCCCATATAACCCAAAGGAATTTTTGGATTTAAGTGATCCAGAAGAAAAATATATTGAGTATTGCAGAGTATTCAATGAGTTTATTTCTCCTGTTTTTCGAGAAAAGAGCTGGAATTATACTCCGGTTAAGGATGCTCTTGAAAAAATTAAAGAACACAAGTATTCGGTAGAGTTTTTATTAAAAGGCACTCCCAAAAAGAGCCCGGATAAAGAACACACTGCCTATGTAGTCGGAGTCCATACGGTTGCTTCATTTAAACTGATGGCCAAAATTTATCATAAAAGCGGCCTGATGGTTAAGGAAGAAGTTCTTGTTGAAGAGGTGCCAAGCCATGTCGTTTATAGAAGATTTTTAGGGAAACCGGAGTGGGTGGATAACTGGACCTTTCAACTAGCTTCAAAAACAAGTCAGTGGGTTGGGGTCATTACATTATAGGAAGGGGATGGAATGTGAACTGGTTTAGGGGAAGAAAAATGGTTTCTTTGGATAAAAAAGATAAGGAATTTGCTGAAGCAGCTTTAAAGCAGATCTTTGTAAAAGGAATGGTCATCAGAATAAAATCTGATGGGCCAGATTCTTTCTATCTCTATTTCTCTTTGAAACTTCCGCCCAATCAATCCCAACCCTGGCTTCATATTGAGGATCCTAAATGGACAGTTTTTGACCAGGCGGTGAACTTTCATGAAAAGACAATAACAATTAAAGAGAATACTATGTCTCTAGATAGTCTTTTAAATGAGGAAGTTGTGGATATTTGGTTAGGTGAAAATATGCCGCATTTGTATTTAGCTTTTCAATCAGGAAAAATATTATCTGTGAACGGATCTCATGAAATGTATGAGTGCTGGCAGGCTGGCGATGGCTGCCGTCAAGGCGGGGAGGAATGGTTAATTGCAGCTGTTCCGGGTAACCGTATTCCTTATTGGACACCTTAGTCACATAAGCAGAAATAAAAAAAAGAATATTTTATAGACTAAATAAACAAACAAATGAGAAAACTTTAGCTTGAATTACTTAAATAAAAACGCTACACTCATAATATACAGTTTTTCGTATATTGATCAAAGTAAAGAGGTAATACAATATGAGCCGTATTTGGGAAAGTTTATATTCAAAGAATGGGCTGGCTGCCAAGTTTATTGCGAAGGAGCTTATTCAGTTTTCGGAGGGAGAGAGAATCCCCCGGGTAAGTGATTTTACAGACAAGCTTTCTCTTGGCCGCGGGACTGTGCAGGGGGCATTAAGGGTGCTGGAGGATCTGCATGCCATCTCGCTTGAATCGAGAGGGCATCTGGGGACGTTTCTGAAAAAGAGGGACATCAACCTGCTGTATGAGATTGCCGGCATCGGGCCGGTGATGGGCGTAATGCCGCTGCCTTATTCCCGCAAGTATGAGGGATTGGCGACTGGCATTGTCGAGGGGTTTGAAGAGATTAACAAGAAGTCTGGCCTCGCTTATATGAGAGGAGCCCGAAGGCGGGTCGAATCATTAAAAACCCGGCGCTACGATTTTGCGATCATGTCCCAGCTGGCGGCAGAAGAGGCCGTACAGGAGTTTGATGGGCTGGAAATACTCCATACTCTTGGACCGGAGACCTATGTAACGTCCCATAAAGTCTTTTTTTCAGATAGCAAAAACAGCGAGATTACAGATGGCATGAAAATTGGAATTGACTATTCATCTGCTGACCAGGCCAATATCACCCTGCTTGAATGTGAAGAGCACAAGGTTGAATTGATAAAGGTGGACTATATGCAGCTTTTCAATATGCTGAAAAACGGCACTATTGATGCGGCGGTCTGGAATGCAGATGAAGCGAGAGCACTAAAAACGTTTGCCTCCTCTGATTTTAAATCAAAGAGAGCAAAGGAACTGGCTGTAAAAGCAACCAGAGCAGCCATTGTCATTGAAAGTGAAAGAACCAATATCAGGGAGCAAATCCAGCTCCTCCAGTTTAATAAAGTGGAAGAGATCCAAAGGCTGGTAGAGGAAGGAAAAAAATATCCGCACTATTAAGAAACTGAAGTTCTAGTTTCTTAGCAGCATTAATATACTAAATACTGTATTTTGGAGGGGTTAAAACGATGGATATAAACCAACTCAAAGAAAGAATGGATATCCTATTAAGCTCGTCTGTTGTCAGCACCAAAGCCGCGGATATAACGACATTGGCTTTTATGCATTTACAGTCGCGTTTGCAAAGAGAAGCCATTGAAGGGGCGGAAATGCTTTTCACCCATTTGCCGACAGCTCTGACGAGAATTGAAAATGGCGAACAGGTTGAGGCTCCTCATCCTGCCCTGCTGGATGAAGTCAAACAGTCACCGGAAGCTTCCACAGCAATAAAGGAAATCGATTTTGTACAGCAGCAATGGAAGAATCAGCTCCCCCAAGAGGAAATCGATTTTCTGCTTATACATTACACAAATGTACTGCAAATCAACAAAGGAGGAAATTAAGATGAAAATTGTAGTTGGCGGACAGGTGGATAAAAAAGAGATTGAGAGCTTAATAAAAGAGATTGACAGCAGCATAACGACGATGGTCAAATCAGATCTGGAAGCAGCGATGGCTGTTAAGACGGGACAGGCAGATTATTATGTAGGGGCCTGCCACACAGGAGGCGGCGGTGCTTTAGCCATGGCGATTGCCCTTCTCGGCAAGCCAAATTGCGAGACGGTTTCCATGCCGGGAAAGAAGCCTGTTGAGGAGAAAATTGTAACCGCTGTCAGCGAAGGGAAGAAAGCATTCGGTTTTACAGCTGACCACAAAGAAGCCGCAGTGCCTATGATTATCAAAGCTTTAAAGAATAAAAGCTAATCCATTTTAATTGAGGGGGAGAAAGAAATGGAAATGACATTAATTATCCTGATCGGTGCCGTTGCTGCTGTTTTGGCCAATATGAATATTGCGGTTTTCAATGATGGGCTCCGTCCAATTGTCTCCGAACATGTGGAAGGGCGGATGACGAGAAGGGACCTGGCCTTTACTGCCTTTGCGATGAGTTTCGGACTTGTAATCGGATTTGGAATACCTTTTACACTCTCGGCGAGTATCATCCTCGTTCACAGTATCCTGCTGGGAACAGATATTATCGGTTTGCTGACGCCGAAGAATAAATGGGGAACACCGCTTGCGGCAGTAATTGGCGGTGCTTATGGAGCAGGGCTGTTAATCGGGCTCGAAGGCTTTGTGAAGCTATTCGATTATCTGCCGCTTAATTTCCTTGAAGCAATGGGAGCGGTCGGAACACCGGTCGTCGTTACCTTTATGGCATTCCCGGCACTTGCGGTTGCCATGCAATTCAGCGTTAAAAAAGGGGTCATAACATTTATCGTTTCTGCATTGATCCGTCAGCTCGCTGTCTGGCTGAATGAAAGCGGAGTTCTCACGATTTCAGGCACAACAGTAACACTGAACCAGGAAGGAATGGCCCTTATTACAGGGATGATCTTTCTGCTTGTTTTTGCCATGAAGGAAAAAGCTGAAGAAGGCTCCTCCATCGATCTTGCTGCTGTATTCAGTGATAAAGTGGCTAAAATCAGAAAAAATGTTGTGTTCTTTATGATTATTGGCGGTCTTATTGCAGCTGCTACGAATCTATGGATCATGGCAGGAGACCCAATTTCTCTGAATTTATTAGCAGAGGGTAAAGCAACAGATGCCGGAATTGCAGCGGCTGCCCGTGCGCTCGGCTTTATACCGCTTGTCGCCAGTACAGCGATCGCAACAGGTGTATACAGCCCGGTCGGATTTACACTCATCTTCGTCGTCGGATTTTTCTCCCCGAATGTTTGGGTAGCCTTAATCGGCGGTGTCATTATTATTTTCATAGAAGTTATGCTATTAAGCTCAATTGCGAGATTCCTTGATAAATATCCCGGTGTCCGTAATTCCGGAGAAAATATCCGCAGTGCGATGACCAAGCTTCTGGAAGTAGCACTATTAATCGGCGGAGCGAACGCTGCCAATGCGATTGCACCAGGGTTTGGATTCTTCTTTATTGCCGGATTCTATTTGCTGAATGAAGCGGCAGGACGCCCGATTGTCCGCATTGCGGTCGGCCCTGTGGGTGCCATTGCAGTCGGAATCATAGCTAATATCCTGGTAGCACTAGGCATCATGAACATACCTCAGTAAAAAAACAAAGAGAACGGAGCGGACAGCCATGATACAAACCGTACTTGGAAAAATTGCTCCGGAAGAATTGGGGATTTGCTCGGCTCACGAGCATCTCTCCATTGATCTTTCGAGAGTGAAAAAAGATCCGGATACGATTCTGGATGATGAACAGGGCATGCGTGAGGAACTGGAGGATTTCTATCGTCTCGGCGGAAGGTCAATGGTGGAAGTGACAAATGACGGTATGGGCCGGGATGCTCTTGTGCTAAAAAGGCTGAGCGAGGCAACAGGGGTTCACCTTATTACATGCACAGGCTTTTATAAAGATCCTTATATCCCGGATTTTGCAGACGGCTGGAAAGCGGAGCAGTTTGCACAGCATTTTATAAAAGAAGCCAAGGAAGGGATTGCTGATACGGGCATACTTCCGGGTGTCATCGGGGAAGTGGGCACAAGCAAAAATGAAATGAAGCCGATCGAACGTGAGCTGTTAATTGGTGCCGCCATGGCCGGCACCGAAACCGGCCTTCCGGTGACCACTCATACAACGCTCGGAACACTCGGGCTTGAGCAGGTGCAGCTGCTGACGAAGCATGGCCTGCCGGCTGATCAGATCATTATCGGCCATCAGGACCTCAACCCGAATAAAGACGAAGTTCTCGCTGTTTTGGAAACAGGAGCCTATATCGCGTTTGATACGATCGGAAAAAATAATTACCGTCCCGATGAAGAAAGAGCTGATTTTCTTCTTGATTTTATAAACCGCGGATATGAAAAGCAAATTCTTCTGTCAGCTGATTTGACCCGCAAATCGCATTGGAAGAAGAACGGAGGCCCGGGCTACGGTCTTGTGCTTGAGATGTTTATTCCAAAATTGAAGAAATCCGGAGTGCCGGAAAGCATCCTTCATCAATTTTTGACCGTTAATCCATCCAGAGCTTTTTCAATAAGGGAGCGATCATAGTGTCCACATACAACCGAGCCCAATTAAAGTACGCAAATTCAGTTTTGCCAAGCTTATCCATACAGGAAGCACAGGAAAAACAATTCAAACTGGTTGACAGAATGAGCCGCCATTTCAAGGGCAGGCAATTTCTGTCGATGGGAGACCTTGGAGTTTCCCCAATATATAAGCGTCCGGAACAGACGTATCTTGTGGAAAGAGTTCTGGCTGATTTCTTTGAAACAGAAGACTGTGCCCTTGTCAGGGGAGCAGGAACAGGCGCGATCCGCAATATTCTAAGCATGCTTCTGTCTCCTGGAGATGAGATGTTCATTCACACGGCCCCTGTTTATACGACGACAAAGGAAACGTTAAGAATCTTAGGCATCAAAACAGTCCAGGCAGATTACAACCATCTTGAGGAAATCAGAACGGCCATCAGAACTAATCAAAGTCCTAAAGTTTTCTATATTCAGCATGCCCGCCAGCAGCCTGCAGATCATTACCAATTGGCCGAAGTCATCAAAGCAGTGAAGGAAGAACGCCCGGATCTTCCTATCGTCGTGGATGACAATTATTGCGCATTGAAGACAAAGGGAATTGGCGTGGAATTAGGAGCGGATTACTCAACCTTTTCCGGATTTAAGCTTCTCGGGCCGGAAGGAATTGCAGTCATTGCCGGCAAAAAAGACGCCATCGAACGGGTGCATCACTATAACTATTCGGGCGGAGGCCAGGTTCAGGGCTATGAAGCCATGGAGCTGTTAAGAATGATGACCTTCGCACCTGTATCGCTGGCTATTCAGAACGAGCAGGTGGAAGAGCTCTGCCGCCGTCTGAATGAAGGCGCTGTGAGCGGGATACGCGCCGCCTACATGACGAATGCCCAATCCAAAAACGTCATTGTAGAGCTTGAAGATCCGATCGCCCAAAGCGTGATCAGCATCAGTGACGAGTATGGGGCGGCCACTCATCCGGTTGGGGCAGAATCAAAATATGAAATCATTCCGATGATTTACCGCGTTTCCGGAAGCTTTTTGGAAGCACAGCCAGAGCTGAAGGAATATGGACTGCGCATCAATCCGATGAAATCAGGGGCTGGCACAATCATCGGCATTCTCGAAAAAGTGATACCTCTTGCAAAAGAAGTGCAGCATCGTTGATACCCGTAAATAAAGGGGGAAACTTCCATGTTTTTAGATGTAACAAAGCGCAGAAATCCTAAGCTTATTCAATCGGGTGTCACCTTGCATCAAAGCGGGCAAATACCCCCGAATACGTACGTAATTGACCTCGATATACTCGGAGAAAATGTAGCAGCTCTGGCAAAAACGGCAAAAAACCATGACTTTACGCTTTATTTCATGAGCAAGCAGCTTGGAAGGCTTCCGTTTATAGGCCAGTTTATTGCAGAGCACGGCATTGAAAAGGCGGTTGCTGTTGAATTCGATGAAGCCAAAACACTGGCAGAAGGCGGCGTTGAAATAGGAAATGTCGGCCACCTGGTGCAGCCGGGAAAAAATCAGTGGCAGGAAGTGCTGTCATGGAATCCTGAGGTCATTACCCTATTTTCCCTTGCACGTGCCAGACAGCTTTCTGAAGCGGCTGTTCACTCAGGAACGGTGCAGGATGTACTTCTAAGGGTGTATGCAGAAGGGGATATGATTTATCCCGGACAGCAGGGCGGCTTTCGATTGGAAAAGCTGGATGAAGAACTTCCCGAACTGGCCGGGCTTCCCGGGATTAACGTAGCAGGCGTCACAACCTTCCCGAACTTTCAGCTCTCTGAAGATAAGAAAAGCATGGAACCGACTCCTAACTTTACAACCCTTTTAAAAGCAAAAGACATTCTGGAGAAAAAGGGCATTACTGTCAAACAGGTAAACGGTCCAAGTGCGACCAGCTGTGAAACCATACCGTTCCTGGCAGAACAGGGTGTAACACATGGAGAACCGGGACATGCCCTTACCGGAACGACCCCGCTGCATGCGTACCGGGATCTCCCCGAGAAACCTGCCATTGTATATGTAACGGAAGTGTCCCACCAGGATCAGGAGCATTATTATGTCATCGGCGGGGGCTACTACGGCCGCTCCCATTTAACCGGGTGCCTGGTCGGAAGCGATGAAAAAGACATATTGAAGCAGTATGTAAAAGCAATTGAACCGGCTCCTGAAGCGATTGATTACTATGGTGCGATTGAGAAACCGGACGGCTTTCAGGTTTCTGAAGGAGATACAGCTGTTTTCTCTTTCCGCACCCAGGTGTTCGTCACAAGGGCCCATATTGCCCTGGTAAAAGGAATTCAAAGCGGAAAGCCGGAACTGGTACACTTTGAGAGGAAGTGGTAAGGATGGCAAAAGCAATTCTGCTGGTAATTGACAGCTTTGGCATAGGCGCAATGGAGGATTGCGGAGAGTTCAGCCCTTCTGACTGCAGAGCCAATACCTATAAGCATATCCGGGAATCGGCTGATTTTTTAAAAATCCCAACTCTATATAACCTTGGGCTGGGGGCACTTGTGGATGGGAAGGCAGCCCCTGCCAATGCTTACGGCTTCTCGGCACTGGCCCATCACGGGGCAGATACGTACCTCGGACATCAGGAAATTGCCGGAAGCTGCCCGAAGCGCTCAAATAAAAGGCTAATGAAAGATATTCATCGAGACCTGGGTAAGGCATTAACAGAAGCGGGCTATGGGATTGAATACCCCTGGAAAGACCGGCCGGTGCTATTAGTAAACGGTGCCTGTGTCATCGGAGATAATCTTGAGTCCTCACTGGGAAACATCATCAATTTAACCGCTGATTTTAATAGAATGCCTTTCCAGGAATTAAAGGAAGTCGGGAAAATTGTCCGCCAGAATGTCGACACCAGCCGGGTCATTGCGTTTGGAGGACCCTATACAACCATTGAACATATCCTGTCAGTTGTTCATGAAAAAAATTCAGGCCAGTGGGGAGTGGATGCCCCGAAGGCCAAGGTGTACGGAAAAGGCTATGAAGTCTATCACATGGGCTACGGTGTAAACATAGACGGACAATTTCCGATGATCGCTGCCCGGCATGGACTCAAAGTCCACCGGATTGGCAAAACGGCAGATGTTCTGCATGGTGAAGGACCTGCAGAACCAATTGTCGATACTGAAAAAGTATTACAAGCTTTGGAGAGTGCTTATTTAGAAGAAAAAGAGGATGCGGCATTTCTGGTAAATGTACAGGAGACCGATTTGGCAGGCCATGCGGAAGATACAGAATGGTATGCGAGTCTGCTCAATACAACCGATCAGTGGCTCGCGGAATTCCTTCCCAAGATGGAAGAGGACGACCTGATCATGATCATGGCCGACCATGGCAACGACCCGACCATCGGCCATTCCAACCATACGAGAGAATACGTTCCAATACTCGCTGCAGGGAAACGGGTAAAACCGGTTAACCTCGGAAAACGCAATTCGATGGCAGACGTTGGGGCGACATTCAGCGAATTTTTTGGACTGCCAGCCACTGAGGAAGGCGAGAGTTTTTTGGAGATAATGATAGATTAGGAGAGATGCTGGAGCCAGATGGTTTCAGTATTTTTTTGTATTTCCTGATTTTTCTAGTAATATTTAACCGGGTAAAAAGATATAATCCATATATGAAATATTTACTAATGGAGTGAAATATATGAAAAAGCTCAGCACTAGAATAGCATTGGTTATGGCTCTTGGCATGGCAATTGTTTTACTCGGCAATATTGCTATGCTCTACTTAAGCACGAAAAATTCAGTAGAGTCCTCTATTGAAAATTTTAGTTTAAGAATTGCAGACAATATTTCCTCAAAAATGGAAACAGAGAAGTATGAGGATTTTTTGAAGAATCCCGATCAGTCTGAGGCTTACTGGGACCTTCGGGAACAGCTGAATGATTTTCGGGAGAAAACGGGTGCGTTTTACGTTTATACTCTAATGGCTGATTCCGAGAAGAAAGAACTCTTTATAATGGTTGATGGCCTGCCGAAGGACTCCGATATTGCTGCAGACATTAAAACACCGACAACGGCTACAACATATAAAGATATTTCTCCTGTCCTGGATGGAAAATCCTCAAGCTCACCAATCGTTCATGATCCGGAATATGGCGATTATCTTTCAGCTTTTGTGCCAATTAAAAACGATGGCAAAGTAATCGGGATTCTGGGTGTAGACATCAATGCAGAGAATGTTAACAGCATTTCAGATCAAGTACTCCTGGAAGTGCTGCCGATGAACCTGGTGATAAATATACTGTTAATCCTTGCCGTGGTGACCATTCTGGCCTGGTTCGTCAAAAGAAGACTGCACCCGCTGCAAAGCATCAGTTCGGCCGCTCAATTAATGGCTGATGGCGATCTTCGCGGAGCAGAAGAGAAGGCAAGTTCGATTAAAATAAAAGGAAATGACGAAATTAGACATGTGACAGAGTCTTTCAAAAAAATGACACAGTCTACGAAGGAGATGGTTAAAGACATAAAATTATCTTCAGAAGCACTCCTGGTTTCTTCAGGGAAAATAGAAAACAAGGTGGAAGAAATCAGTCAGGCCAGCAGCCTGATTGTCAGAGGGATTCAGGAAGTGGCAGGGGCTACTGATACACAGCTGATCAGAAGCGAGGAATCTGCCAAAGCAATCGAAGAAATGGCTATAGGCATTCAGCGTATTGCAGAAGCTTCGACAGATGTGAGCGAACAATCCAATACAGTTACACAGCAGGTAAAAGAAGGATTTGATGAGGTTCAATCCATCATCCGGCAGATTAATGAGATTAAAAAGACTGTAAATGACTCATCTCAATTTATAGAAGAGCTGGGTACGCAGGCTATTGAAATTGAAGATATCGTGAACCTGATATCCGGTATAGCGGAGCAAACCAATCTGCTTGCATTAAATGCAGCCATTGAAGCAGCAAGGGCAGGCGAACATGGCAAAGGCTTCGCGGTGGTATCCCAGGAGGTTAAAAAGCTGGCAGAAGGTTCAAAAGCATCAGCTGGACAAATTGCCGAAAAGTTAAATCACTTTAGATCGTCTATTGAACAGGCAGTCGGAAATATGCATGCGAGCTCAGGAAAAGTGGAAGAAGGCACTGTTCTGGTTAATAGCGCCGGCGAGAAATTCAACCAGATTCTGCATGCGGTTGAAGGGGTTACCGGGGAAATCCAGGAGGTTTCTGCTGTAACAGAAGAGCTCTCAGCCGGATCGGAAGAGATTTCTGCATCCATTGATGAATTTGCCGGTCTATCTAAAGACACTGCACAAGTTTCCCGCCAGGTCGCTGCCTCAACAGACCAGCAGGAGAATGCGGTAGAAAAGATTTCAGAGCTGACTCTTCAGCTTAGCAGTCTTTCTAAACAGCTGGAACAGTCGGTGGAGAAGTTTAAATTATAAATTGGGAGCCGTTCTCTATAGAGAGCGGCTTTTCTTTTCTACACCTATCCCTTGGTCCTATCCGGAAAATTAAACCATTTGATCGAGTTTTTTAACTAATCCTATAGGGAAACAAGCAAAGGTGAACATATGACTTTAATAAAAGGAGGGCAATTGTTTAAAAAAAACATAAAGAGGAGTGTCCAAGTGAATTACATAAAGTGGATTGCGGCAGCAGCCGCAATGGTATTTGTGCTGAGTTTCAGCCAGCCGAAGGCAGATGCTGCAGTTTTAAAGAATGGCTCAGCAGGCCCGGAGGTTACATATATTCAATCAGCATTACAAAAGCTTGGTTATTTTAACACAGACCATACAGGGTATTATGGAATGGTAACAGAGAACGCCGTTAGAAACTTTCAATATGATTTCGGTTTAGCAGCTGATGGCATTGTAGGAGTTAACACAGCAGAAATGCTTAGGAATGTAGACATGCTGGCCCATGTGGTTTATGGGGAAGCGCGCGGAGAAAGCTATGAAGGCCAGGTAGCAGTTGCCGCTGTCATTCTCAATCGCATGGAGTCAAATGAGTTTCCTAATACTCTCTCCAATGTCATTTTCCAAAAGAATGCCATTACAGCTGTGAATGACGGCCAGTACTGGCTGCAGCCTGATACCACAGCTTATCAGGCGGTAAGAGATGCCTTTGATGGATGGGATCCCACCGGTGGCGCCGTCTATTATTACAATCCTTATACAGCTGCAGATCAATGGATATTTACTAGAACAGTCATTAAACAAATCGGCAATCACAATTTTGCCTATTAAAACATGGGGCACCTTACCTGTACAAGCAGGAAAAGGTGCCATATTTGGTTCTGATGGAAAATTCGAATGAAAGTCTGGTAATTTATATTACAAAACTATTAAAATCCATTTAATTTGTAACAAAAAAAGAGTTTTACTGAAATCTATCTGTTATCTAACGGTGTTAATATGTTCCTATCAAGGGACATAAAGGAGATATCATGAAGAAATTAGTAATCTATTTAGTAACAGCTGTTTTTCTATCGTTTGGATTTTCCAATGTCACTTCAGCCGCCGGAAATACACATACTGTGAAACAAGGAGATACGCTTTGGGCCATCTCTAAAAAATATAGCGTAACAGTACAGCAAATTAAATCATGGAATAAATTAACTTCAGATAAAATCAAACCTAAGCAAGTTTTAAAGGTTACCGGAGCTTCAGCAAAAGCTGCAGCACCTAAAAAGACAGCTGTAAAGGCTGCATCATCAACGAAAGCTTATAAAGAAATTAAAGTGAATGCAACTGCCTATACTGCCAGCTGCAAGGGCTGCAGCGGCATAACCTATACAGGAATCAATCTGAAAAAGAACCCGAACGCCAAGGTTATTTCAGTCGATCCAAAAATCATTCCTCTGGGATCTAAAGTATTTGTTCCTGGTTATGGAGAAGCCATTGCAGGTGACAAAGGCTCTGCGGTAAGAGGAAATAAAATAGACGTCTTTATTCCAAATAAACAGCGTGCACTCCAGTGGGGCAGCAAGACAATAACGATAAAAGTATATAAATAATAGAGTGAGAGAATCTTCCTGGTGGAGGTTCTTTTTTTTATTTTGGTAAAATGCCATCTATCTGTCTAGAGTGTATTGGGGTATTTTTAACTATGTATATACTAATATTGGATAAAATGTAATATTTATATACCATTAAACAAGTCGATCTGTTAATATAAATTATATTTGCAAATTTGGATCAAAGTCAGGAGACTATGAACAATGAATTATAATGGGTATGAAAATGTACATTCCAATGGAAAGGTGAAGGATCCTCATAAACCAGTAAAGGATTCCTATGGCACCAATATTCCATCCTCCAGCATTAATGAAGCAGGCTTGGTAATCCAGCCTGGAAGCGCATTGGATAACGATTGGGATATAGATGATGACGACGATGCAAGTTACCCTGTCAATGTCGCACCTACCCCTGTATCAATAAAAATTATAATTGCATTTGTACTTATCCCTGTTATTCTGCATCGCCTTTTTGATGCATTAATTCCGCTGATGCAAACTTTGCTGGTACCGGTACTTATTATATTGTTTGGCATTACATTCATCATGCCTCATGTAAAAAAAGAAATGGCTGGTTGTAAACCAGAGCATGAGCACTATGATAAGAAGAAGAAAAAATATCGAAACATATGGGGCATAAATGTATTGTTTGCTTTTGCAGCAAGTTATCCTGCGGTGTCTCCTGTTTTGTATGCATGGACAGAGTCTGTGGCTGATTTGTTTGCAGGGAATAAAAGCGTCCTGGTTAGTGTGTTCGCAGTAGTTCTATTAGTCCTTTTATATTTTATTCGTTTTTTAGCTGCGATGTTAATAATTCCATTCATTCAGCAGCTTCTTTGGAGGTTTGCGGGAAAGTTTTTTGAAAATCAAACAGCCATTAACTTAGCAAAAAGATATATGAATTAATTTATTATGATGTTGATATAAAGCAGCTAAAAGCCCCTCCGTCTGGAAGGGCTTTTGTTTTATCATTAATAGGCTTATGGAGGCTGCCATTTGTCATAATCGAGAACGGAATGTCAGCCCCTTTTTTTACTCTTCTTTCACTATCCAGCCATTTTCCACGCCTGCATGGAAATTACCGTCTGCATAGGCTGTGAATAAGGTAATGACAGAAGGGTCTTCGGCTTTAGTCTGGTAAATTAGCAGCTGTTCTTTTTCGGGAAGGTAGATATAATTTGCGTCTTCACTTGTATATCGCTCCCCTGATAGCTTCTCCGCTTCAGGGAGGAAAACATCAGCAGGTGCTTCTGTGTGGACAGAGTCTGGCTGATTGTTGCTGTAAGAGATAAACAGCTTCTTATCTTCATAATTCTGAATCCATTCATAAAAACCTTCTTCATCCGGACCTTCATATGCAGGGTTTCCATGCATCTCTTTTACAGTCGATGGCGTGTCCCACATTGAAATGCCCCGCACTAAAAATTGACCATTCTTAATCTCTAACAGAGGCTGCTCTTTCAGGCTATCGGCCTTAATATAATTCCCATCCAAGTAGACCTGCGGCGTATGGCAGGCACCGTTTGCTGCTGTAATAGTAATGATGTTTCCGTTTCGCTCCATCTTACCGCCGCAGTCTTCTGAGAGTTCATTCGTATACGTAATGGTATTTCCGCTGATCATGCCCGTGCCCTCCATCACGTTTGCGTAGGAACTCCCATTTACTGAATTAATGACAGAGCCGCCAAGATGATAGCGGATGGTTTCTTCGTCCACTTTTTCAATCTTAAGGCTTCCAAGGTTATCATCGCTCAGGAATACCCACTCTCCAGTCCAGTCGAAAGCTTCCTCTGTTTCTTCCTCTTCCTGCTGGGGATTCTCTGCTGATTGCTGAGCGCTTGCTGGGCTCTTTTCATTATTTGCCGATATCTCTTTTGCAGGGTCGGCTGCCGGCTTGCTTTCACAGCCGGCTACAATAGCAAGAAATGATAAAAATAATAAAACAAATTTTCCCATAGTCTGGATGCTCCTCTATTAAAATACAAATATAGTCATAATTACCTGAAGATATTATACTATAGTAAATGGTAAATAATACATTTTAATAAGGATGAAAATTTTTTGCTCTTTTTCCGCTGCTCATTCGTTTAGAAGAAAAAGGGGAGATGAATGTGAAGACAAAGGATTGCCCGCGCTGCGGAAGTGCGGTTATAGAAGATGCATGGGAAAGCCTGGAGGATACAGAAGATGGCGGAGTGATTCTTGATGGATTTCCCGCATATGTGTGCCGCGGGAAGTGCGGGTATGTGAAGCGGATTGAAGACATACCCGCAGTTATTGCACAGCAGGGGGACGATCGGCTTTTATTGCTTTACCCAAATGAACAAGGCAGAATTTTAGATATCGGAGAGTCTGTCATTTGGCCGCCGATGCACTATCAATCTATCCTTGGAAGAGGATATTGGGAGGATTATATGGGAAATCACGATGTAGAGATGCTGCTTGAAAATGCTCGTGACAGCCGGGCAGTGTTTAAGGATGTGCCGAATATATTTGATTATGCCACCAGTGAGCTTTCACAGGATGCTTTTTTATGCTGGCTTATGGCCTGGAGTGAATCGGCATATCGATCACTGGACAGTTCGTTATATGAAGCTGCCAATCAGTTTTTGGCAGCAATTTTTAATTTGCACGGGCTGCCAGCTCCGGTGATTGATTCGATAGAGATCAAACGCCAGTTTAAATCTCTCGACATTTTGACGATCGTAAATGATACATACGCTATTTTAATAGAGGATAAAACATTTACGAAAAACCACTCAGATCAGCTCTATCGATACCGAAAGTCGGTTGAGAGAGAAAATCCTGATCTCATCCAATTGCCGATCTATTATAAAATTGCTGACCAAAGCCATTATAGATCCATTGATAAGGCAGGCTATAAGCCCTTCAAACGAACTATGATGCTTGAGATTTTGCAGGAGGGGAAGGAAAATGGTGTGCAGCATCCGCTATTTCTTGATTATCTGACCCATCTGCAAAAGATAGAAGAAAGTGTGGCGTCTTTTAAAACAAAGGCTTTAGCCGAATGGGACCATTATGCCTGGCAGGGATTCTATCAGGAACTGCAAAAAGAAATTAACGGAGATTGGGGATATGTTTCAAATCCGGCTGGAGGGTTTTGGGCATTCTGGTGGGCTTCTGCAGTCAACAAACCGTATTTCCTGCAGCTTGAACAGGAGCGCCTTTGCGTAAAAATTAGCCCTGACGAAGGCGAAGATAAGCGCAGCGTTCGAAAAGAAGCCATGAATGCGATTCTTCTGGAATCAGACAAATATGGCCTTAATCTGCAAAAGCCAGCAAGAACGCGGATCGGGAAGGTTATGACAATTGCGCAGCGTCTGGACTATATTCAATTGAATAGTGACGGCACTGTTGATATGAAACGAACCATTGACCTATTAAAGAGATATTAACCTGTCCGTGTTTGGGGGAATCTTCCTGGTGAAGATTCTCTTTTTTTGTATTTTGTGAACGCTGCCAATAGCAGGAGGAGACTTGCAAATAGAACAGAAAATTTGCAAATAGCTCCAGCAATTAGCAAATAGAATCCTTCTCCCCGTGCGAGGGAGAGAATCTTCCTGCGTGGGAAGGTTGCTAGTTTACTTAATTGTGAACTCTGCAAATAGAAATGAGATATCTGCAAATAGAACAGCAAACTTGCAAATAGAACCAAAATCCTGCAAATAGGCGACGAAATCCTGCAAATAGAACCCATCAATTCACAAATAGCTCCAGCAAATCTGCAAATAGAACCCCTCTCCCCGCGCCAATCCAAAAAAAAAAGCCCATCCCTATCCCGGAATGGGCCAGAACTACTCCAGTAAACAAACAAATTCATCAACAGGAAGCGGCTTGCTGAATACATAACCCTGTACATACTGGCATTGCGTTCGCTTAAGGAATTCGAGCTGGTTTTGTGTTTCGACTCCCTCTGCAATGACGTCGATCCCCAGCCGTTCTGATAAGAAAATAAGGGATTCGACAAGGATAGCATGGTTTTTATTTGTTTCAATCTCTTTTATAAAAGATCGATCTATTTTAAGAGTATCAATCTGGAAGTCTTTTATATGTGTTAAAGACGAAAATCCTGTTCCAAAGTCATCGAGTGCAATCCGGATCCCGAGAATTCTCAGCTCCTGAATGATGGAACTCACTTTTTCTTCATTATAAAGAAAATGTGTTTCGGTGATTTCCAGTTCAAGCAAGGCGGGCGGGATCTGAAAAATATCCAGAGTGCGCGTGATATAGTTGACTAAGTCATATTTCAAGAACCGCTGCGGAGATATATTTATGGATATCGGTACAACGGGAAGGCCTTTATTCATCCATAATTTCAGCTGGACGCATGCCTGTTTAATGACCCAGTCGCCGATATCGAGGATTAATCCCGTTTTTTCAGCTACAGAAATAAATTCTCCTGGCGACAGCAGCCCCAATTCCGGATGCTGCCAGCGGATGAGGGCTTCGGCGCCGACAATCCTGCTGCTTTCGATATCCACCTTAGGCTGGTAATGCAGAATGAATTCTTCGTTCTTTAAAGCTTTTTGCAGGCCGCTTTCAATTAAAAAAACCTTTTCCGTTTTAACATTAATATTTTTGGTGTAAACTTCAATGCTGCGGCCGCCCTTTTCTCTGCCGCGGTGGAGAGCTGCATGTGCATTTTTAATCAAGTCAATATGGGAGTCCCCGTCTTCCGGGAACATGCTGATTCCAATTGATGCCTGAAGCGGAAGCTCGTACGCATCAATATGAATTGGTTCACTCAGTGTACTGCATATTTCCTCAGCACTCTGAATCGCTTCCTCTCTTGAATGAACCGGATGATGGATAATCACAAACTCATCCCCGCTCATTCGCGATACAAAGCAGCCTTTTTCCTGAAAAGCCCTCAGCCGGAGCGCGACTTGGAGGAGCACCTCATCCGCAAGCGTATGTCCGAGAATATCATTAATATATTTAAAGCGATCAAGGTCCAAATATAAAACCGCAAATTTCTCATGCTGAGCCTGTATCAATGTCTCAAGTCTATTTTCCAGCAGTCTTCTTTTTGGAAGATTGGTCAGTGAATCATGATAGCTGATATGCTGAACCTTTTGGAGCAGAAGCTTATGTTCGGTTATATCTGTTATGATTCCATTGAGCCGTATCAGGTTCTGATCATCATCCAGCGTTGGAATCGTTTGATCACTTACCCACCTTATAGAACCATCTGGACGGCAGATGCGGTATTCATGGCGAATCTGTTTTCCTTCTGAAAGCAGTAACTGGGTCTGTTCAAACTTTTCCAAGTCATCCTTGTATACGATGTCCTTCCAAATCACTTTACTTGTTAAAAAGTCAACAGGATCTCTGCCTGTTATCTTCCTGTTGCCTTCAGAACAGATCATGAATCTCTTTGCTTTTACATCATAAGCCCATATCCCCGCGTCAATGCTTTCTAATATCATGTTTTTCCGATCTTCCACCTCTGAAAGTTTGCGATGGATTTCTTCATACTGGAATTTTTTTAAAGCAGTCTGCTGTTCAGGAACATGAAGAATAAGACTGGCTCCCGCAATAATCCCTTTAGAATAAAAAGGTGAAAAAATGGATAGAATCTCCACGATTTTACCCGCTTGAATACCAAAGTAACTGCTCCGCTGTGCTTTTCCTTCAATAATGGCCTGCCGGAAAAGCATTTTAGCGGAGCCTCTGTCATTATGAATAAAGTACCTGGTAAAGTGCTCTTCCTTATCTTCCGTATGGCCGAACAAGACCTGGGAAGCTTCATTGCCATAAAGTATACTTCCCTCTTTATCTATAAAAAAAGCTGCGTCTGGATAATCATGATACATGGCTTTAAACGATCCTAAGTGATCTTGCTGAGTTTGGCCCGGATCTTTTGAAGGAACCAAAGGAAAGAAGCGCGAACTTTTCCTCTTTCGGATTTCCATATATTATCTCCTTAATTCGTATTTCCCGTTATTTATAGTAAAAGGATACTATTAATACCCATTATTTTCAATTTTTGTTTTCCTGTTTCTTAAAGATTAGGATTCCTGAGCAAAGTTTATAGTGAATAGGTCTAATAGAATGGTGTTCCGATAGCTTTAAGGTCTATATACCTTATTATACAGTATGATTATTTTCTCATTTTTACCTATTTACTCAATTTTTACAAATATCAGATTGTACGCTAAAAAGAAGAGTGATTTACTAGAGTGGTAGTGTGTGTAAACGCTTTAAAATAAGGAAATAGGAGAGGATCGCATGATAGAAAAGCAGCGCATAAAGTTCATCAGCTTTATCAGTACTTTTGCTTTAATTCTTAGTCTATTCAGTCCCTTTGCCGCGGCGAGTGCAGAAGAAGTGAAGTCTGTGGCAGAAGCGATTGCGGATAATAACGGAACAGCAACGGTTGAAGGATATATTGTTGGAACGACCGCAAATGGGCCGAAATATACCCATACTGGCCCATTTTCAGTGAATACAAATTTGGCCATTGCCGACTCCCCAAGTGAAACAGACCCCAGTAAAATACTGCCGGTTCAATTGCCGAATAATTCTATAAGGACAGAGCTGAATTTAGTGGACAATCCGGATCACCTCGGAAAAAAGGTCCAGATTACAGGCTCTCTTGAAGCATACTTTACCGTACCGGGTTTAAAAAGCCCAACAGCATACACATTTGCAGAAGATACTGGCACACCACAGGTTTCAGCGGTTACAGCTTCCCCTGAGGCGGGCCCTGTTAAAGCTGGAACAGCAGTAGAACTATCGACTTCCACTGAAGGTGCTGTAATCCATTATACAGTTGATGGAACAGAACCGACTGCTGAAAGCACAGTATATTCCGATCACATCGTTATTAATGAAGAGACAACGATTAAAGCGATAGCGATCAAAGACGGCTTAACAGACAGCAAAGTGTCTGTATTTCAGTACATGATTGGGCTGGAAGATTTGCGCATTCATGATATTCAAGGTGCAGGCCACTATTCTCAATATGCGAACCAGCAGGTTTCAGATGTTGAAGGAATTGTCACCAAGGTAGTGGACAGCAGCAATTTCTACATGCAGGATCAGCAGCCGGATGATGATGAAAATACATCTGAAGGGATCCTCGTTTATAAAAAGGGCCACGGTGCTTCTTCAGGAGATGTGGTATCCGTTTCAGGCCAGGTTAAAGAATGGGTGCTTGATGGCTATTCAGACAAGCTGAAAACAGACCTTCCTGTAACAGAAATCAATGCAGCATCGATTGAGATCATTGCTTCCGGTCAGGAACTCCCTGCTCCGGTGGTTATTAACAAAGAAAACCTTCCGACTGAAATTATTGATAATGATGAATTAAAAGAATTTGATCCAGAGCAGGATGGAATCGATTTTTACGAAAGCCTGGAAGGCATGCTGGTTCAAGTGGACAACGCTAAAGTAGTTGCCCCGCAGAAATACGGCGAGCTTGTAGTTGTTCCTGGAAATGTGGATACGAACACAACGGCAGGCGGCCTGCGGATTTCGGAAAATGATTTTAATCCAGAGAGAATCACCCTAGATATTAATAATGAAGATTTTGTTGCCAAAATGGGCGACAGCTTCAAAGGCAGCATCCAGGGTGTTGTCAGCTACGGCTTCAGTAACTATAAAGTATTAAGTGATGCAGACGCATTGCCTGAATTTGTTGAAGGCTCTGCAGTAAGAGAAGAAACCAGCATTACATCAGAAGAAGACAAATTGACCATTGCTTCCTATAATGTTGAAAACTTCTCAACAAAAACAGATGCGGAAAAGGTTACGAGATTAGCAGAAGCAATCACAGATAAAATGAAGCAGCCGGATATCATTGGCCTGACAGAAGTACAGGACAATGACGGACCAGCAGATAGCGGCACAACAGCAGCAGATCAAAGTGCGGCCTTGCTGATTGAAAAAATTAAAGAGCTTGGCGGACCAGCCTACACTTACACAGATATCGCACCGGAAGATAAACAGGATGGCGGCCAGCCGGGAGGGAACATCCGTGTCGGCTTCCTTTATAACGCTGAACGGGTAACTTTAACCCAAGGTGAAAAAGGCTCTGCGACAGATGCAGTTGATTTCGAAAACGGCAAACTGACGCTAAACCCAGGGCGTATTGACCCAACAAACGAAGCTTTTGAAGATAGCCGCAAAGCATTGGCAGCCCAGTTCGAATTTCAGGGCGAAAGCGTCATTGTTGTAGCTAACCATTTTAACTCGAAAGGCGGAGATCTTCCGTTATTCGGAAAAGAGCAGCCGCCAGTCTTAAATAGTGAAATCCAGCGCATGAAAATCGCTAACGTTGTGAACGGTTTTGTAAAGAATGTAAAAGCAGAAGACCCTGATGCCAATGTCGTCCTGCTTGGCGACTTTAACGATTTTGAGTTCTCCAATCCTTTACAGGCTCTAAAGGGCGAAGAACTGACTAATATGATTGAAAAAGTTCCGGCAGAAGAGCGATACACCTATACGTACCAGGGAAATGCACAGGTGCTGGATCACATTTTAGTATCCAACAATCTGGCGGAGAAAACAGAAGTCGATATTCTTCATATTAACTCGGGCTTCATGGAAGAGCATGGCCGTGCGAGTGACCATGACCCGGTTATGATCCAGACAAGCTTAAAGCCGGAAGCTAAACCAGAAGAACCACAGTATGACATTGTCTTCAAGCTCGTAAACTATCACGCGAAGAAATTTGTTGTTGGGCAGCATAATGCATTGGTCGTAATGAAAAAAAATTCTAGTCTCACGCATGGCCTATGGCTGAAAAAATCAGCAGCTGTCAAAGGCAAAGGCCTTAAAAACACGAAAGTGGTCATCAGCTCCGCTAACAAAGGGGCAGTTGTGGATCTAACAGGATCAGAAATTCAAGAAGTCATGATCGAAAGTGACAAAGTCGTGGAAATCCGCGGTGCTGAAAATGTGCAGAAGTGGACACTTGGGAAAAAGGCAGATCCGTCTCATATCATTTTCAAAGATTCGGATGGAGAAGTAATGGAATCTCCTTATGAGGAAGAAGGAGCGGCATAACAATTGAAGCCGGAGTGCAGCAGCTCCGGTTTTCAACGCCTTTGAACAACAATTGAAAGGAGCATTTATTATGAAATTACCTATTAAAGTATTATCTGCAGTAGCCTTATCAGCCGCATTAACCATCTCTGCAGCCGTTCCGGTAGGTCTGGTTTCAGCAAATGAGACTTCAGCTTCAGATTTTACGCTATCGTTAATGCATACCAATGACACACATGCAAATATGGACAGCGCCGCAAAGAAAGTGACGGCGGTAAAGGAAGTAAGAGAAGCAAAGCCGGATGCCCTGCTAGTTGATGCAGGAGATGTTTTTTCCGGAACTTTATATTTTAATAAATTCCTTGGACAGGCTGACCTTGAATTTATGAATCTCATGGGCTATGACATTATGACTTTCGGTAATCATGAGTTCGATTTGGGTTCAAGTGCGGAAGGACATAAAGCACTGGCTGACTTTGTAAAAGGAGCACAATTCCCATTCGTCAGTTCAAACGTGAACTTTTCTCAAGATGCCAGCCTGCAGGGATTGTTCAGTGATGTTATATCGAGCGAACCTGCTGATGGAAAAATATATAATGGCATCATTAAAGAAGTTAATGGAGAAAAAGTTGGATTTTTTGGTTTGACTACAGCTGAAACAGCCAGCATTTCCAGTCCGGGTAAGGTAACATTCGAGGATTATCTTGAAGAAGCAGAAAAAGCAGTAAAAGCTTTCGAAGGCATGGGTATTAATAAAATCGTGGCAGTAACTCATATCGGCTATGATGATAACCCAAATGTGGATAATGACTTAAACCTGGCTGCTCAAGTAGATGGAATTGATGTGATTGTGGGCGGACACAGCCATACGCAATTAAATGAGCCAGTAGTTGTGGCAGCTGACGAAACAGGAGCGGCAAAGGATCCTACAGTTATTGTTCAAGCCGGCCAGTACAATAATTACCTCGGAACCCTTGATGTACAATTTGACGAGGCAGGAAAAGTAGTCGGGCATGCTGGCCAGCTTATTAAAATAGCAGATAAAGCAGAGGACCCTGAGGCAGCAGTGCTGCTTGAAAAGTACTCTTCACAGATAGAAGAATTAAAGAACACCGAAATCGGAGCAGAAACGCTGGCTGCACTTGAGAATCCGCGTACTAGCGGAGACAGCACAGAGCCAAGTGTACGGAAAAATGAAACCGCCCTGGGCAACTTGATTACAGACGGCATGCTGGCAAAAGCAAATCAATATAACAGCAATGTCATCATGGCACTCCAAAATGGAGGAGGCATTCGTGCGGGCATTGACGCAGGGCCAATCACTGTTGGCGAAGTAATCACAGTTCTTCCATTTGGCAACACATTAGCAACAATGGAGTTAAAGGGAGCTGAATTGAAAGAGGCCTTTGAAATCAGCGTAGGACAATATCCTGCAGAAAATGGCGGCTTCCTGCACGTGTCCGGTGCAAAAGTAAAATTCGATTCGACTAAACCTGCCGGTGAGCGAATTGTTTCGATTGAATATAAAAGTGAACAGGGCACTTACACTGAAATCCAGGACAATCAAACCTACACAATCGCTACGAATGCTTTTACAGCTAAAGGCGGAGATGGATATACAGTCTTCGCAAAAGCTTACCAGGAGGGCAGAGTAACAGATCTTGGACTTTCTGATTGGGAAAACTTCGCAGATCACCTATCCAGCCTGGGCACCATCAAACCGGCGGTGGAAGGGCGTATCATAGACGTTGACAGCCTTCCTCCAGTAACAGAGCTGGATTTTGAAAAGGAATATAATCTTACTGATGATAAAAAGAAGAAATTGGTAGTGAACAAAGTTTCCTTTATTAATGTAGAAAAATCCGCAGAAATCAAAAATGGCATCTGGCTCAAAAATTCTGCTGTACTGCAGGGTGATGGCCTTAAAAATGTGAGTGTCCGTGTAACACCTAAGAAGGAGCCGATCATCGTAGACTTTAGCGGTGCAGAAGTGAAAGAAGTCATTATTGAGAAAAGTGATTTAGTGGAGCTTCGAGGAGCGGAGAATATTAATAAGCTTAGTTTCAAATAAAATAGCTAGTTAAGAGAAGAACAGGACTTAGCAAACTACCTTTGCAGAGTCCTGTTCTTTTTGTTTCCTAATACATTCTTTGATTGACCATAAAGACAAATCAACCCTTGAACAAATTTTATTCCCTTCTGGATAATCAGCCGTCCTTCATGTACGCTAAAATAAGAGAAATGGAATTTACTAGTAAATTAGGTTTTTGCCAGAGGAGGGACAGCTATGAAGAAGATTCTGATCGTTACCTATACTAAAAATACTTTGAGGGCACTCGTGGAACAGTTAAATGAAATTGGCCTGCAAGAGTATGTTGAGATCGAAGGGAGGACAGTTGATGAGCTTGATTACTCCTTTATGATGAAGTATTCTCTTGTGGTCGTATCCAGCAAGATTGTTTATACCATGGTAAAACCCTATTTGAGTGAAGATATGCCGACAATCATTACAAGAAGAACTATTAATTATGGGAGAATTAGAGAGCTTCTTGATATTCCAAAAGGCACTCAAGTATATTTGGTGAGTGACTTGAAGCAATCGGCGGAAGATACGACAGGTATATTGAAGGAAGCAGGGATTGATTTGGATTTTTTTCCTTATTTTTCGCAGGAAACTCCTCGTCCAGAGATTTCAATTGCCATTACAGCAGGGGAGCCGCAGCTGGTCCCAAAGCATATTGATAAGATTATTAATATTGGGAGCCGCCAAATCGATATTTCAACATTAGTAGAAATATATCATCATTTTCAAATTTCCCCCTTTTCGTCTACATCGCACTTGTCAGCCCGGTATATGCAGTCATTAGTCGATCTGACAAAAGATTTAAGCGGAGAAATTCTGCGATCCCGGATTTTGCAGAAAAGCCTGGACAGTATTGTTCAGAATATGGACGATGCTGTGCTGGTTTATAATAATTTTAATGAAATCGAACATTTCAATTTGAAAGCGGCAGAGCTTCTCAGTCTGTCTGCCGACAAACATACGATCCATAGCCTGGCTCCTTCTTACTATGAAGCAATGATGAGTATGGCTGTTGGACAGGAGACATTTGTGGAAATAGAGCATGTCGCTTTTTACATGCGAAAGAAACGGATTATTCTTGATGAACAGGTGTACTCGACCCTAATTGTATTCAGAAAAGTGGAGGACTATCAAAAGATTGAGTATGACTATCGTTCAAAAGCGAAGCAGAGAAACCTGGTTGCGCGGCATACCTTTGACGATATTAAAACGCGAAGTGCGTCCGTCCTTGAGATGATTAAAATTGCCCGGCGGCTTGCTAAAAGTGACTCGACCATTCTGGTCCTTGGAGAAACAGGAACAGGAAAAGAAGTTCTGGCACAAGCGTTTCATAATGCATCAGCAAGGACCTATCAGCCGTTTATCGGCGTAAACTTTGCTGCAATTTCTGAGAGTCTGATGGAAAGCGAGCTGTTTGGCTACGAGCCAGGTGCATTTACTGGGGCAAGGAAAAACGGGCATATCGGTATGTTTGAACAGGCGCATAAGGGAAGTATTTTCCTGGATGAAATTGGTGATGCCTCACCTGTCATTCAAAACAGACTTTTAAGAGTCCTTCAGGAAAGACAGATTATGAGGGTGGGTGGAGACCGGATGATTCCGCTTGATGTCCGGGTGATTGCCGCTACAAATAAAGATTTGCAGCAGCTAATAGAGGAAGGCATGTTCAGGGAAGATCTTTATTTTCGGCTGAACGTCCTGCCCTTAAGACTTCTTCCACTAAGGGAAAGGAAACGGGATATTTCTCTACTAATCAATATTTTTATTAAAGAATTCCAGGAAAAGCTGGGAAGAGAATCATTTGTCTTTTCAGAAGGGGCCCTGAAGTGCTGTGAAGAATACCATTGGCCGGGGAATATAAGAGAGCTGCGAAACGTAGTCGAATATGCAGCTCACATCAGTGAAGATTATGTCTGCAAAGAGGAACTGCCATTCTGGCAATCAGCTTCCTTATCTGAGGATGAGAGCTGGAACGACCTTCATTCTCTTTATAAAATATTTCAGGAGAGAGGCTTTCTTCATGAAGTTCGGATGCTTCTCGATTTTCTGAACGATGAGAAAGTAACGTCGGCCGGCCGCTCGGCAATGGCCGCGCATTTGCTGGAAAATGGCGTCATGCTGACAGATCAGCAGCTCCGATACCGGCAGAAGCTTTTGAATGAGTATGACCTGATTGTGGTAGAAAAAGGAAGAACGGGCAGCAGTATTACTGAAAAAGGGAAAATGTTCTTAGCGCATGAAAAAAGCAAGTGTTAGCTACACTTGCTTTTTTGCCTTTAATGATTAGCTAAATCATAGATCGCCCTGGCGTAAATGGCGGCTGCACTGCATAAATCATCAAGCTCAATGTATTCATCTTTCTGATGTGCGGTGTTTTCCTTTCCTGGAAAAACGGCGCCGAAGGCTACCCCGCTGTTTATGAAACGGGCATATGTCGCGCCGCCGGTTGTCAGAAGTTCGGCCTGTTCACCCGTTTCTTGTTCATAGGCTTTCTGCAGAATTTTGATAACAGGACTCTCATTTGGTACATGGTGTGGCTTTTTCTCTCTGATTTCTTCTACTTCAAAGCCGTATTTTAGAGTCGTTTCGCTTAGTTTTTCGATGGTTCTTAAGTACGGTGTATCAACGGGGCAGCGGACATTAAGAACAACCATGCCTTCCAGATTTTGTGTGAAGCGAAAAATCCCCGGATTTACGGTGAGCGGTCCGGTGATCTCATCGGAAAATGAGATTCCTAATCTTTTCCCATAGTGATCATCAGCGAGGCATTCAGAAACAAATGATACGAATGGGTGCGGGACTTTCCCTGCTAAAAAGTGTGCCAGCTTGGCAGCTGCATTGATTCCTTCAAAAGGCTCCATCCCATGGGCAGGTTTTCCAGTTAAGGCAAGTGAGAGTGTATCTTTTACCAGTTCAGCTTCTGTTTCAAGGTCCTCCTGTTTGCCAAATGCGATGAACGTTTCTTTAAGAGTTTCCAGTCCAGTCCCGTTTACAAGTGCTATTGCTTTGTCAGGTACCATATTCCCTTTTTCACCGGCATAAAAGCTTCTTAAAGTAATTGGGCCATGCTGCTCACCTGGCTTTTCGTTAAGCTTGAGGATCGCATTGATCTGCCCTTTCTCAGCATGGATAATTGGAAATTCTGCATCAGGAGCAAAGCCTGTTAATGCTTCTGGCTCCATTTGCATATATCTTTTCATGCATGACATGCCGCTTTCTTCATCCGTGCCGAAGATAATTCTTATTTTATGCTTTAAGGGTAAACCGCTTTCTTTGATGATTTTAAGAGCATAATAGGCAGCCATAGTGGGGCCTTTGTCATCTATTGCTCCCCGGGCATATAGCTTTCCGTTTCTGATTTCAGGAGAAAAGGGATCGGATTCCCACTCTCCGGTGGCAGGAACCACGTCCAGATGACAGAGAATCGCAATATAATCTGTTGCTTCTTCAGGTCCCCATTCAGCAAACCCGACATAACCATCAATATTTTTTGTTCTAAACCCATCCCTCTCTGCCGTTTGAAGCATAAAATCCAGTGCTTCCTTAATGCCGCTCCCCATAGGTGCCTCTTCTGACTGGTCAGATAGATCTTTTACACTCTTTATAGAAAGCAGCTGGGATAATTCCTCTATTAATTCTTCTTTTCTATTAAAAACTTCCTGTTTCCAATCCATTTATTTCTCCTCCCTAAATTCATACCTTCCTAATATGCAAGTAATATACCAAAACGATTGTTATGGAAAATCAGCATTGATATAGAAAAGTGGTTACCCAATTAGGTTATAATCCCTATTAATCATTCAAACTGGGTAACCAATTAAACATTTAATTGACAGATTATTTCAAATAATGACAATAAAAATGAGGATTTATAAAGTTGGCACACTACTTGCATAATTAATTTTATAAATTTCTAGGGGGTATAAAAAATGAATGCTGCATGGAGAAAAAAGATTTCTATCCTGCTGATTGGACTTATGGTACTATTGGCCGGCTGTAATTTCAGCGGCAAATCTTCAACAGAACCAGCAAAGAATGAAGAAGGAGACAAGCAAGCAGAGCAGGCAGAAGGAAAAAGTGAGAATGTTCTTAACCTAAGCTTGGATAATGACATTCCCGATTTGAACCAAGTTAAAACAACAGATGCAATTTCATTTGCTGTTTTAAATAATGTAATGGAAGGTCTGTATCGCCTAGATGAAAACAATGAACCTCAGCCAGCTATGGCCGAGAGCTATGAAAAGTCTGAGGATGGGCTGACCTATACATTTACATTAAGAGAAGGCATTAAGTGGAGCAACGGAGATCCGGTTACAGCCAATGATTTCAAATATTCATGGCTGCGTTCCATGCACCCTGATACTGCAGGTGCGTATGCAAGCATTTTGACAGACTATATTAAAGGTGGAGCAGAGTTTGCTGCAGGTGAAGCTGAAGCTGATGCTGTTGCGATTGAAGTGAAGGATGACAAGACACTTGTAGTAGAACTTGTTCAGCCGACTCCGTTCTTCCTTGGTCTTACAGCTTTCGTGACGTATTTCCCGCTTAATGAAAAGTTTGTGTCTGAGCAAGGTGACAAGTTTGCCTTAACACATGATGCGATTCTGTATAACGGTCCATTTGTCCTGACTGACTATGACCAGGCAAAGGGAGTATCAATGGATAAGAACCAAGAATACTGGGATAAAGAAAGTGTAGCGCTTGAACAAGTCAATATGAAAGTCATTAAGGAGCAAAGCACTGCCCTTAACCTGTATGAAGCAGGCGAGCTTGATAAAGTATACCTGTCTTCAGCAGATGTAGACAGCTATAAAGATAGCCCCGAATTTAATACTGAAACAGAATTCAGAACTTATTTTATCCAATTTAACCTTGGAAAAGAGCCGTTTCAGAATGAAAACATCCGTAAAGCGCTGCAATTGGGTTATGACCCTGATGTCCTGACAAGCGTGATCTTAAATAACGGATCGGAGCCTGCTTATGGACTGATTGCTACAGACATGGCCGGAGTTGATGGGAAATCCTTCCGCGAGCTTCAGGGAGATGTTATTAAACCTGACGTTGAAAAGGCGAAAGAGCTTTGGGCAAAGGGTGTAGAAGAGCTGGGGAAAACACCTGAAATTGAATTACTTATTTCTGATGACACCGTTGCGAAGGATACAGGAACATTCCTTCAAAGTGAATATAAAAAGAATTTAGGCATTGATATCAGTCTTGACACACAGCCTTACAGCGCCCGTCTTGACTCGATGAGAGCGGACGATTATCAAATGGCTGTTAACCGCTGGGGGGCAGATTACAATGATTCCATGACTTATTTGAATCTATGGGCAAATCCATCCAATCCTTTCTTCCGCGGAAATTATGTAAACGAGAAATATAAAGAATTAGTTAATTCGGCAGCTGAAGATGCTGATGATCAGTCCCGTATTGAAAAACTACTTGAAGCTGAAAAGCTGATTCTTGAAGATGGAGCACTTGGGCCGTTATACTACGATGGTTTATCATTCCTGCAAAAGCCTTACCTAAAAGGTTTGGTCACTCATCCATATGGAGCTTCACCAGATTTAAAATGGGCAACTGTTCAATAAGAAGGGTGAGCGGGGAGAGAAGGAGTTTCTCTCCCTGTTTTTTAAACCCCGTAACTGTCCAGCTCCAGGCGCCATCGGTTCGGGATCATAAGCCGGCAGGCGGGAGCTTTGTGCATTTTCTTATTGAATAAACCCCGCAACTAGTGGAGGTGTGAAAATTGAAAAAGTATCTTTTTTTTCGGGTCATTAATATTCTTATAACTTTATACATAATTGCCACGGCTACTTTCTTCTTAATGAAGCAGCTTCCAGGTTCACCTTTTGATGAAGAAAGGCTTTCCAGTTTATCGGAAGAGCAAAGAATGGAGTTTTACGCGAAATATGGATTGGATAAACCCTTGCATGAGCAATACATCCTTTATTTAAAAAATCTGGTCCAAGGGGAAATGGGTGATTCCTTTTATTTTAAAGGACAAGATGTCAGTGATCTGATCGCCAGCCGTGTCGGCCCATCTGTCCTGCTTGGTTTCCAGGCTGTTTTGCTTGGATTTACTGTTGGGATTGTTCTGGGGATTATCGCAGCCTTTAAACACAATACGATGTGGGATTTTTCCACGATGCTTGTTGCTGTATTGGGTGTATCGGTTCCTAACTTTGTATTTGCCGCTCTTTTACAATATTATGTTGGCTTAAAAATGGGCCTTCTGCCGGTGGCATTTTGGGAGTCCTACTCAAGTTCTATCATGCCGACATTGTCATTGTCTCTTATTGTCATTGCCTTAATAGCCCGTTTTACGAGAAATGAAATGCTGGAGGTCCTTCAGCAGGACTATATGCTGACAGCAAGGGCAAAAGGGTTAAGCCAGTTCAAAGTCATCTATAAGCATGCAATTCGCAATGCTTTAATCCCGGTTATTACGATTCTAGGGCCTATTGTTGTCAGCTTATTGACGGGGTCATTAGTTATCGAAAATATTTTTGGGGTTCCGGGCATCGGCAGTCTCTTTGTAGATTCAATAAAAGTAAACGATTATACAACCATAATGGGGCTGACGCTTTTTTATAGCGCATTTTTTGTCCTGACGATGCTTGTCATCGATCTCATGTATGGCGTTATTGATCCGAGAATTCGCATTAGCGGGGCAAAGGAGTGAGTGATATGAAAAATGCTGAACCGCTTTTGAACGAAGAGGAATTATCTGATGATTTATTTGAAATAGCAGGCAGACGAGCGGAGGACAGTGAAAAAATAAACCGTCCGCCCTTATCAGCCTTCAAAGACAGCTGGATGAGGCTGAAAAAAAATAAAGGTGCGGTTATTAGTCTGGTCGTTTTATCTATTATTCTTCTGCTTGCGATCTTTGGCCCTTATATGAACGGTTATAAATATTATGAAACAGACTATTCTGTCGCTTATCAGCCCCCAAGCGGAGAGCACTGGCTTGGTACGGATAAGTTTGGCCGTGACCAGTGGACAAGGATTTGGGAAGGAACGCGAATTTCTTTATATATTGCTGTGCTTGCGGCATTTCTTGATCTCCTGATTGGGGTCACATATGGTGCCATTTCCGCTATGCTTGGCGGAAAAGTGGATAACGCCATGCAGCGTGTGATCGAAATCCTCGTAGGGATTCCGAATCTGATCATTATTATTCTATTAATCATGCTGATGAAACCAGGGATTTTTACCATTACGGTTGCGATGGTTATTACAGGCTGGGTAAATATGGCAAGGCTTGTCCGGGCGCAAATTTTCAAACTAAAGGAACAGGAATTTGTACTGGCAGCCAGATCGCTTGGCTCGACGAATAAACGGCTTATTCTTCACCACTTGATTCCGAATGTGATGGGATTGATTGTCATCAATATGATGTTCACTATTCCATCGGCTATTTTTACAGAGGCGTTCCTAAGCTTTATCGGACTTGGTCTGCAGGAGCCGCTGGCATCATTAGGAGTACTGATTAATGATGGATTTAAAGGGATGCGAAATCACTTCTATCTGCTGCTTTATCCTGCGATAGTGATTGTGGGCATTATGGTTAGCTTCAATATTTTAGCTGACGGCCTGCGTGATGCGCTCGATCCGAAAATGAGGAAATAGACTTCAAGAATACTAGATTTGGAGAGGATAATATGGAAAATCCAATTGTGGTTTATCGTGGACCGTTTATTGAGAGCACGCACAATATCCATGTGGCTGTTGTGAATGGAATGGGCGAGGTACTCTATTCGTACGGTGACCCGGGGAGGATGACATTTCCGAGATCGTCGATGAAGCCATTTCAGGCAATAGCCGTTGTTGAGACGGGTGCTGCAGACCGGTTTCAATATGATGAAGCAGACCTTTCTCTTATTTGTGCGTCCCATAGCGGGGAGCATTTTCACAGAAGCCGTGTCATGAATATTTTGAGCAGGACCCATTTAGAGGAAACAGCGCTGCAGTGCGGCACTCATATTCCAAGGGACATGGAAAGCTACAACGAGCTTGTCCGCAGCGGCGGGAAGCTCACCCCTGTTTTCAGCAATTGCTCAGGAAAGCACTCAGGGATGCTGACAGCCGTTGTCCACATGGGTGAGGATGTGGCCAGTTACCGGGAAGTAACGCACCCCCATCAGCAGCGGATTTTGGATGTGATTGAAGACGTATGCGGCTATCCGAAAGACCAGATCGAAATAAGTGTGGATGGCTGCGGTGTACCGGTTCACAGTCTTCCGCTGAAACATGCGGCGATGGGTTTTGCCAGGCTGGCTCAGCCATTTGCCTGGAGTGAAGGGGAACGCCCGCGTACGCTTGAAAGAATACGGAAAGCCATGACGAAGCACCCTGAAATGGTCGGCGGAACAGATCGGTTTGATACAGATTTAATGAAAGCATTTAATGGGCGAATTGCTGCGAAAGCCGGAGCAGAAGGTGTTCAATGTCTTGGCGATGTGAAGACAGGCCTTGGGATCGCCATCAAGGTAGAGGATGGAAATGCCCGGGCGGTGAGTGTAGCCACAATGGAAGTGTTGAAGCAGCTCGGCATCGGGGATGAGCATATTTATCAGCAGCTGTCCGAATATGTGAATGCGCCGGTATTAAATGCCAGAAAAGATCGGATTGGACATATAGAAGCCAACTTTCAATTGGCAGCAGGAGAACGAATACTGACAGGAAGCTAAGGTAAAGGAGTGAGACGATGTGGAAAAATTGCTTGAATTAAAAAATCTCCATGTTTCCTTTAGTACATATGCAGGCAAGGTACAGGCTGTAAGAGGGGTTAATTTATTTTTGAAAAAGGGAGAAACCCTGGCGATTGTAGGGGAATCCGGGTCAGGAAAGTCGGTCACCTCTAAAACGATTATGAAGCTTCTGCCGAGCAGCTCAGCCAAAATTGATGATGGGGAAATCCTTTTTGAAGGAAAAAACCTGGTTCATTACTCAGAAAAAGAAATGCAAAAAGTCAGAGGTTCCGAAATATCCATGATCTTTCAGGATCCAATGACTGCCCTGAACCCGACGATGACAATTGGGAACCAGATCATTGAGAGTCTCATGACTCATCAGAAAATCGATAAAAAGCAATCTGCTCAGAAGGCTATTGATCTATTAAAGCTGGTAGGGATTCCGAATGCGGAAGTCCGGATCAAGCAGTATCCTCACCAATTCTCAGGCGGTATGAGACAGCGCGTCGTGATCGCGATCGCTTTAGCCTGCAATCCGAAAGTGCTGATTGCAGATGAACCCACAACAGCTCTGGATGTGACCATACAGGCGCAAATTTTAGATCTGATGAAAGATATTCAGAGAAAGATGGGTACATCCATCATTATCATCACGCATGACCTGGGAGTAGTTGCAAATATTGCGGACAGGGTGGCGGTCATGTATGCGGGCAAAATTGTGGAGACCGGGACTGTAGAGGAAGTCTTTTACAAACCTCAGCACCCTTATACTTGGGGGCTTCTTGGCTCTATGCCGAATATGGAAACAAGAGATGAACTTGTGGCAATTCCCGGGACTCCTCCTGACCTTCTGAACCCGCCAAAAGGAGATGCTTTTGCAGAAAGAAATGAGTTTGCACTTAAGGTAGACTACTTGCGGGAACCGCCAATGTTTAAGCTGTCTGATACACATTATGCGGCTACATGGCTGCTTCATGGGAAAGCGCCCAAGGTCGAAAAACCAGCTGTTATAAATAAAAAGCGTATAGCTGCAGCAAAACCTGTGCAAAAGGCTCCGGATGTTAAGGAAGCAGTCCAGGAGCCGTTAGTTGAAATCAAAAACCTTAAGAAGTACTTTCATACAGGGAAAAGTGAGGTTTTAAAAGCAGTAGATAATTTATCCTTTACGGTTTATAAGGGTGAGACGCTTGGATTGGTTGGTGAATCCGGCTGCGGAAAATCAACAGCGGGAAGAACACTTATGCGTCTCTATGAAGCTACAGGCGGGGAAGTGCTTTTTCAAAACGAAAAGGTGCATGGCAAGAAGAGTCCGAAAGAATTACTTGAGTTTAACCGCAAAGTCCAGATGATCTTTCAGGATCCATATGCGTCCCTTAATCCGCGAAAAACAGTTGCGGATATTATCGCTGAAGGAATTGATATCCACGGGCTGGCATCAAGTAAGGAAGAGAGAAGACAGAAGGTATATGAACTGCTCGAAACAGTTGGTCTGAACAAGGACCATGCCAATCGCTATCCGCATGAATTTTCCGGCGGACAGCGTCAGCGAATCGGGATTGCCAGGGCACTTGCGGTTGAACCGGAATTTATTATTGCGGATGAACCAATTAGTGCATTGGACGTCTCGATTCAGGCCCAAGTGGTCAACCTGCTGAAAAAACTCCAGCGAGAACGGGGGCTGACGTATTTGTTTATCGCGCATGACTTATCCATGGTCAAGCATATCAGTGACCGGGTAGGTGTGATGTATCTTGGAAATCTGGTTGAACTGGCATCATCGGATGATTTATATGATGAACCCCTTCATCCTTATACCCAGGCACTGCTGTCAGCTGTTCCCGTTCCGGATCCTGACAGGGAGAAAACAAGAGAGCGTATTGTCCTGGAAGGAGACCTGCCAAGTCCAAGTAATCCTCCAAGCGGATGCCGCTTTCGGACTCGCTGCCCGCATGCCGCAGAAATGTGCGCCAGCACTGTTCCAGTATGGAAAGAAGCTAAGCCGAACCATTGGGTGGCTTGCCATTTGTTCTAACTTGAATGATATATAAAATGCCGGGCCTGCGTGGCCGGCATTTTTCTGTTGTATTGGGGTTCAATACTCTTTTAAACCAAGTGGGAAATTATGAGAGATTGCACAGGGTACCGGGAAAGAACTTCTGCTTGGCAATTATGCTCAAATTCCAGAAGGAGATTCGGCAGAGTTGCTGGTTATGCGGCCTTATGAAGCAAGGATCTATAGAATTTTGAACAAGCGGTGAAATGATGAATGAACCTCTTGCATAGTATGAGTTATTCTTCCTAGTAAGCCGGAAAGCATGAGGACGGTTGAACCGTCCCCATGTTCACCTGAAATTGTCACATTTATCTTAGGAAATTTGTTATATACTATAAAAGAGGAGGTGTGAATAATGAACGAAGCAAAAATGGAAAGTATGCTTGCCCAATTAATAAAAATGGTTGGCAGTCTTCAATCTGATATGCAGGAAATGAAAAAAGACCAGCAGGAAATGAAAAAAGACCAGCAAGAGATGAAAATAGAACAACTAGAAATGAAAATAGAACAGCAAGAGATGAAGATCGAACAGCATGAGATGAAAAAAGATCTGCAGAAGCTGGAAACCAAAAGTGATCAGCGCCATCAAGAGATCTTAGAGCACTTTAAAATCCTTGAAAGAGACCAGGATTTTATATGGGAGAAAACCGCTAGAAATGAAAGAGATATTGGCAATATTAAAAGACAGCTTCTTTGAAATAAAAATTCAATGTGTAATTTAAAAAGATTAGTTACACACCAAAGTCTTTATTTTCCCCTTTTTTTCTCTTCTTTGGTTATAGCTCTTTTATAGCTTCTTTGCTAAACACCCCACAAACAATTTCAAACATAAGGTAAAGCACTGTAGATGCCAGCATCTAGAGTGTTTTTCTTTGTTTGAAATTAACTTCAGGAAGAGAGCCCTCTCCTGGTTTCTCTGAACTTCTCCTGAATTTTCTTTAGCAAAGCCTTGCTCCGAATTTTATAACATTTAAGGGGAACGTATATATAGTGGGCTGTGCATTCGTATGTTACATTATATTTATAGATTTACATTGAATGCTGATCCTATTGAAGCAAATGTGGAGATTAGACTCAGCAGATGTGCTCTTTATTAAATTATGCCAAGCCAATGCCATAGTGATGCAGCTTTTATGGAATATGGGAGGAACAAGGATGTCTGCTATAAAGTTTATAAATCTTGATGGAGAAGAAATATATGTGTTTAACAGTGCCATCTATATTTTTGAATCGTCATCCGGAAGTACACTGGAAGTAGACATGATTGTTAGCGAAGTTACTCTAAGAAAATATCAGGGCAGGGACAGTCTGATCACAGAAGTTGAGTTGGAGGACGGCAGGCAGATAAGCTCCTTTATGTTTCTAAAGGCTGTGCCAGGGAAGCTGCCCCGGCTGAGCTTATTTTGCGAAATAGATTCGGAAGAGTCATATGAAGGGCTCTTAAGAATAAGAGAGGATGCTCCGGATTTTCCCGATATTGAAGCGGGCATTACCCTGGAAGAGATTCGAAAAGTGGAGATGCCGAATGAAAAAATCACACTTAAGTTAAACCTGCCCATTAACCAGGTGGAATGGCTGAAGGAGCAGAAAAATAAGGAATTGAATGAGCTTTTTAGAGAGCTGTTAGAGGAGTATCTTGAGAGGGCAGAATAATCCAATCCAAAGTTTTTGTAGGGGACACTTAGCAGCGGCTGCATAAAGAGCAGCTTTGGGCTGTATGGTGAACTTGCAAATAGAGTTATTAAACCTGCAAATAGATCAATCAAATTGCAAATAGCCGCCTGAAACCTGCAAATAGATCAATCAAATTGCAAATAGACAATTAAATTCTGCAAATAGACTATCAAATACCGCAAATTGATTCCTATATAAAAGGAAAACCGAGCTGCCACTCAGCCCGGTTTTTTAAATCCTGTTAATTTATCGTCCCGCGATCCACCTGTTCATACAATATCCCCATATTACCCTTCACTTTTTTCGAAACCTCACACAATGCCTCAATCGCTTCAGCTTTGTGATTCCCAAGCTGATACACCACATCATCAAACAGCATTTCCATTTCTCTTAAAATAGCAATGGATGCAAGGTTATAGAGGTGGACATTATAGTAGCCGCTGTTATTGAATATGGCTGTTTCGACATAAGGCCTGAAATTCTCTAATAGAGTAGGGTACTCCGCCATTAATCGGTCTAAACCTTTTCTGATGCCTTCAATCGTGCCGGCAAACTCATCCAAAGGCTCCAGCGCGTTATTGACGCTGTTTCGGATTTTATCGTCAAAGTCCGAAAACAGGCCGAATAGCTTGCCGGGGATGGTGTAGTCCAAGGCGAATTTGGTTGCGCCTTTGATAGTGCTCGACAGGAGTTCAAGTGCATTTTCAATGTTCAGGGTAATCACCCAGCCCTTATGCAATATAGGCATGAGAAGTGCCTGGGTTGATGCAGTGAAAGCAGAATAAGACGTATCCATCTGGAATTCCTTAATCTTCATCCTCAGCTCCATATAAGGGGAATCTTCCAGCTTATATGTGTTCGTTCCCTGCACGGATATAGAATTGGAATGGGTGGATTTGCTTCTAATCGACTGTCCAAGGGAATGGTCCCGGTCATGAAAGTTCGAGGCAACATCCTGAACTTGTTTCTGATATTCCCCGATATGCGAAAGAAGCTTATCCCTGTTATTGTTCACGATCCCATAATGGGCTTTTAACTCACTGACTACAGCATCATACCAGAGTTCCTTTCCTCCCTCAAACAGCTCCGGAATTTTATTGGAGATGATTCGGATAAGGCTTTTGGAAAGGTCCTGAACATCTGCTTTCAAATCATATAAAAAGCCGCGGATTTCATTAAAGATGCCTTCCACATTGACGTTCGTCCGGAAAATATGTTCAAGCAGCTCAGCAGGCGGGGAATTCAGTATATAGTTCAGGGATTTAGCATGACTTTCCGCCACATTTAACAAAGATACCAAATGATCAATTTCGGCCGTTAAACGATTGCTGATGGAGGTAATTCCCATAAACAGAGGCTCACTGATCAGGTTTTCAAACATCTCTTCGAAAATCTTTTGCAGGCGGCTGAGCCGTTCATAATAACGGCTGGCTTCATCGTCTACTATGGCAACCGAATTACCCAAGTACTCGTGAGCAAGGTTCAGTCTATCCATCACATGGCTTTGCAGGGAGGAAGCAAGAAGATCCAGATTCTCCTTGTTAATCTCGATGCGATCTGAGTGCCCGCCATACAGCGGTAATCCCGTCCAGATGCTGGATACGATATGGGCATCTGCATCTACATAGATTTTGCCATAGCCTGGCTTGCCGACTTCTCCGATAACATAAAACTGAGTGCCATCTTCATTCCTCAGATAGCCTGTATGGTTTGTAGCAAGCTTTGAGAATTCTGGAATCCCATTGAAGATTTCATACTGTTTTCCTGGAATCCTGCCATGCAGATCCAATGCGATTAAAGTCTGAGTCAGCACATCGTAGCTGCTGAAGTAGTTTGTGATGTTGTCATACGTTTTATCAGGGTCCATCATTCCATCAGGAAGGAGGGCAGGGTTCAGTGTTACGGCCTTAACCGCTGGATTTTCAATTGCTACTGCACCAACCAGACCGCCGCCAAGTGAATTTCCTGCGATCGATTGGACGCCGCCAAATTGTTTGTATTTTTCATTCATTTCATTAAAATAATTTCTTGCTTCAGCTAGCTGTGCAGGTGTCAGGTCACTTAAAAGCTGGGCATCTGTAATAATATCCTGCTTGCCGTATTCTCCATGTGCATCTGTTCCTACATAGATGATGGATATTTCTTCAGTCTCCATATTTACAACTGTCATTGCATCAAGCCCGGTTGGATCTTCATAGTGCTCGTGGCGAACCTGATATTTTATTCCATTTACTTTTAGGATTTCCCCTTTTTGGGGATAGGTATAGGCATAGTAGCCAGCTAGCTCAACCAAATCTTTATCATTGTTTATGGAGATATTTTCATTTATATTTGGTGAACCATTAAGTGTATTCATTTATTCACCTGCTTTATTCTTTGATAATATCTTTTAGTAAATCCAGTGAATTATCTCCCATACCGCTGGAGCTCTGCTTATCAATAAAATTATCATTTAACACAAAACTATATGAACCTCTAGGGATTGAGGTCATTTCTTCAAGGTCTTTTATGATTTGATCAAACAACTTTTTATCTGGATTTGCACTTTTATCAGCCATAAATAATTGAATATTAATGAAAAGGTTTTCTGCCGAGAATGAATTGTCCTCAAAAGCCTTCCTGAGGTTTTCTGCACTTTCATCAGGATTTTTCATGAAAAGGTCATATACAGGTTGGATAGCTGTCTCATCGGCTATTGAAATAAAATAATAAGGGGTTGAGAAACCCTTGCCTCCAACTTTTTGAATGGCTTCATAAGTTTTGCCAGTAATTTGACCTTCTGCTGCAAGTGAATCAAAGTAGTTATCGAGTTGATTAAATTCTTCTTTGAAGATCATGCCATACAACCCGCCTTTAATGGCATTCTCGACCTGGAATTCGTCCGCCCATATCTTTTCCGTCATTACTTTCTTTTCCAGTTCATCTATTGGTACTACAGCATAGGTGTAGAAATGCGGTTCGCCTTTTGATTCTACAAACACAGTGGCCCCATCCTTTGCACCAACCACATTATGCACAGTTACGTCTGTCATATATTTCTCTTTGAAAAAGCTGGTGGCAGCTTCCTCTATCTGAGCAAGGTTTTTATCAGCAATTTCATCTGTCACTCTTCCATATGGTAATGCATAGCCCTCACCTGTATAATCCTGAACGCTAATCTTAGTTTCTTCAGAAGGGGCAGCCTGTGTTTCTTTTGTTTTTTCAGTGTCTTGATTGTTATTTGTGCTATTCATACCAGAACATCCTCCAAGCATTAATGATATCCCAACACTGCAGAGTAAAATTTTTGTTTTCTTGTGCATTATTTACATGTCCTCCCTAAAGGAATGTGCCATTCAAAGTTATATCCCTTATTTTAGCGGATAGAGTTATATTTTTACAGTTTAAACGTGGAAAATTACACTTTTTAGGTGAAAATAGGTAAATAGTCAGATAGGGGAAGGGAAGATTGTACTAAAGTTAGATCGTCCATTGTTTCTTCAGAGGCGGCAGCCTGTGTTTCTTTTGTTTTTTCACTGTCTTTATTGTTATTCGTGCTATTCATACCAGAACATCCTCCAAGCATTAGGGATATTCCAATAATAGTAAGCATTATTCTTGTTCTAATATTCATCGCTCCAATAATCCTCCCTACCTTTTAATCTCTCACAATATAATCCGGATAGCTCCTCCTTAAAGAATTATCTTTAACACCTTGAAACGTTTCTCTCTGAATCAGGTTGTCATTTAAAGTAAAGCTATAGGACCCTTTGGGAATACCGCTCATTTCTTCGAGATCCCTGGTTACCCGATTGAAAATTTCCTCACTCGGCTCTGCACCTTTATCGCTCATGAATAGCTGAATATTAATAGAGAGATTTTCTGAGTCAAATAGGTTTTCAGCAAAGGCATTCCTTAACTCTTTTTTACTGGCATCAGGTTTTCTTAAGTATAGGTCATATACTGGTTTAATCGCTGCCTCAGCACTGAGCATGTTAATAAAATAATAGGGAGTCATAAAACCGAGACCGCCTGCATTCTGAAGGGCTTCCTTTGTTTTCCCCGTTACGCGCCCTTCTTCTGCAAGGGACTCTAAATACCCATCGAGTTTTTGAAACTCTTCTTCAAAAATCATGTGATATAAACCGCCCTGAATGGCTTCCTGTATTTTGTATTTCTCAGCCCCAATGAGGTCAGGCAACACCTTATTATCCTGAATCTGAACATAAGCATAGGTATAAAAATGCGGTTCACCCATTGATTCCACAAATACCTTAACACCCTCCAGAACACCGACCATATTATGTACCTTCACATCGGTTTTGTATGTTTCCTTGAAATATTTAATAGTGGCTTCCTCAATCACAGCCCGGTTTTCTTCAGCGATCTTATCTGTTTTTTTCCCGAAAGGCTGACGGTATTCTTCCCCAGTGTAATCCTGAACACGGATATACACTTTTTGAATATGTTCCTCTTTACTATCACGAAAGAAGCTGGAACACCCTCCAAGAAAAATAGACAACCCAATTAGTACAAGCAGGAATATTCTTTTCATAGGCATGTTTTTCCTCCAGATTAGATGATTGCTTTTTATTTTAGTGTAAAAAGTAAGTTTATTACAGTCATAAATATGAAATTTTACACTAAATATGTAAATTAGGAAGAAGGTATTGTATTAAGATTATTTTGTGAATAGAAATCAATTGAATTTTAATGAAATCAAGAGCATATCCATACAAAATAATTTACAAAGTAATTTGAATTTTTAATAGTTGACTTTAGAACCACTTTCAATTATCCTAAAAGGGAATAAAATATGTAACCGGTTACATAAGAGGATATAAAGCTGGTTATCGCATCCTAACAACATCTTCTGATTGCATATTGTTAGGAATAACTTTTTTTAGCTAATTGTGTAACCGGTTACATACAATTGTAATTCTGGTTAATATTATCCTATTAAACTCCTAATATGATGAATGGCAAGGGGGGGGAGCAATCGTTCATCGATTCAATTAGAATATGAAAAAAACTTTCTAGGGGGAAAAGTAATGAGAAAATCTTTAATTGCCATACTAAGCCTTATTTTGGTTCTGGGTTTACTGGCAGCTTGTTCGAACAAAGAAGAAGCAGGTCAGGGAGATAATAAAGATAAAGGGGGAGCCACAACAATCCGTATTGTAATGAAAGATGATAACAGCTCTAACCCTGTATCAGAAAAATATTATGATGCGATAGAAAAAGGGCTCCTTGAAGATGAAAATATTAAAGTGAATTTTGAATTAGTCGACCTCCCGCAAGGCAATTATGCAGAGAAGTTAAACCTGCTTCTCAATAGCGGCGAGATTCCTGATATGATTTATTTCCAAGGCGGAGATCAAGCCATTGCTGAACAAGGATTATTAGAGGATTTAAGACCTTACATCAAGGATTCAAAATATCTAAAGGATATCATTCAGCCTTTTAACGAAAAAAGACTTGCAAATTATCCTTACTTACTCTGGATTAAACCTCTTGCTCCTAAAGTTCCTGTCATCAGAGGAGACTGGTTTAACCAAATGGAAACGTCTAAAGCACTAATGGAAAATCCAACTGTGGATACTTACTATTCATTTTTCAAAGAATTAGTTGAAAAACAGCCTGGCGGCGATAAACCTAAATATGCCATTACAGTTGCCGGCGACATTGCAGAAATCGATTATATGTTTGATATGGCTTTCGGAATCAATAAGACTTGGCTGCAAAAAGAGGACGGCTCTTACGAATACGCAAGAGTTTCAAAGCAGCAAAAAGAAAAGCTTGAATTCTATAATAAGTTATATAAAGAAGGTCTTTTGGATCCTCAATACTTAACAAAGCAATGGGATACGAAAGAAAAAGCATTCTTTGATGGGGATGCTGCGATCATCCCTGGTACAGCTGGTAAAGTAATCGATATTTATGAAGGCAAAATGGTTCAAGTGAGCGGAGAAGAAGCTTCACTGGTCATGCTGCCGCCAGCAAAGGGTGAATATCAAGGTTTTGGTGCTACGGATGTTACAAAAGAATCAAGAGGTATTGCAATCTCTGCTAATTCTGAGAATAAGGATCTTGTGTTTAAGATACTGGATTATATGGCGAGTCCTGAAGGACAAATGATCGACCGATTCGGGTTCGAAGGCGAGCATTATAACGAAGTGGATGGAAAGCTGCAGCTTACTGATAAATATTACAGTGAATGGTTTGCTAGATTCTGGGAGCCGGTTGATTATACACCAGCTACTCCAGTGGATGAATCGACACCATTATTAAGTGAATCTGCAGAAAAGTCACTTCAATCAGCAGAAGAGTTTTATGAAGAAGACAATAGCTTCATAATCCCGGAAGAATATGTTGCTAACTGGGATGCTATGCAAAACCTGTATATGGAATTTACAACGGACATCATTACGGGCAAGCGTCCAATCTCTGACTTCGAAAAATTCGTTAAAGAGTGGAACGAAGCTGGCGGAGAACAGATTACAGAACTTGCAAATAAAAATTTAAGATAATACTAAAAAAGTGGAGACTCTGTTCTCCACTTTTTTAGCAAACTTTTGCATAGGGGGATCTCATTTGGATTTCGAACAATGGTATAAGCGGGTATATGGCTGTTTAATAGGATTATCAGTGGGTGATGCATTGGGAGCTCCAACAGAAGGCCTGGCTTTGGAAGAGATACGAGAAAGATATGGCTGGATCAATGACTTTGTCAATGACGATCCGGTGGGAACAGATGATACCGAATATACAATGCTGACAGCAAAAATTATCTTGAAATATGGAAACAAATTAAACTATGAGGATATGACAAGAGAATGGACTAACTATCTTGTTTCTCAGGAAGGCGGCTTTAAAGGCGGCGGCTTTAGTGAAGTTGAGGCCATCTTCAATCTTCGAAAAGGGCTTGCTGCTCCTGTCACAGGTGTCGATAATTACCAAATGTGGAGCGACGGAGTAGCCATGAGAATTTCTCCGATTGGGATCTATTGTGCAGGCAATCCGAAGGAAGCGGCCAGGCTGGCTGAAATTGAAGCAAGAGTCAGCCACGATCGTGATGGGGTATATTGTGGTCAAGCTGTAGCCGCAAGTGTTGCTTATGCTATGACGGGAGACGATTGGCAAAAAGTAATTGAAACAGGGATGAACCACATACCAAGGGATTCCTGGACATATCGGAAAATTGACGAGGCTGTAGAAATTGGCACGAAGTATACGAATGTTCAAGATGCTATGGAAGAGCTCTACAACAAGATCTCCATTTTCTACTATCCATGGGCCGATATGGGACCGGAAGCTATTCCGCTCGCTTATGGTGTGTTTGCTGCAGCAAAGGGTGAGTACATTCCTGCTGTACTTGGCGGAGTCAATATTGGAAGAGATTCTGATACGATTGCGGCTATGAATGGTGCAATGGCAGGAGCATTGCATGGTGCTGACGCTGTGCCAAAGGATTGGCAGGACCGGATTAATATTATTCGGGGACGTTGTGTTTTGGCTATGAAAGGGATAGATGTCCGTGATATTGCCAGAGATTTAACAAACGTATTAATAGGAGGAAAAGAGTAATGTCTTATGATAAGATTTACGGTTCTCTTCTCGGGATGGCAATGGGTGATTCGGCAGGCTTTGCTGCGATGTATCATAGAGCGCTCGTACTTCCGCCTAAGAGGAGAAATCGTTTATGGAGCTTTAGCCAAATTACGGACCGGCATCGGATTAATAAAATCTCATTGCCTTTCACACATGCCATGAGCGAGGGAATTTTAGATTTCTGCGGAACAGATGATACAGAATTTGCGATCATCGCGGCCCAAATGATTTTGGATTGCGGGAATGAAATTACGGAAGAAAAATTACTTCATGGCTGGATGCAATATATAGTAGAACCGGAGCAGGAAATTTGGAGCGGTGTAAGTGAGAGAGCTTCTATTGAAAACATCAAAAAAGGAATCCTTCCACCGGCATCCGGCAATGACAATCCACATCACTATGATGATGGCTCAGTTTCACGTGCGGTTCCAATCGGTCTTATATATAAAAACCAGCCTGAAAAAGCTGCAAGTACAGCACAAAAAATGGCTTCTATCACAAATGCTGAAGATGGTGTCTATGCAGCTCAGGCAATGGCTGCCAGTATAGCTGTAGCCCTATCAGGTGCTTCACCGCAGGAAATAGTGGAAGAAGGATTAAAATATGTGCCGGAAAATACCTGGATTCGCAGAAAAATCGAGATTGCCTTAAATGTGCTGGAGGAAACCAATGGGGACGGATTTGCAGCGATACCGATATGGCAAAAGCGAGTAGTCAATGCAGTCTATAACTATGCAAATATTGCACCTGAAACACTTGCAGTGGCCTATGCCATTTTCCTAAGTACAGAAGGAGATCTGCAAAAAGGTATTCAGCTGGCCTCATTACTGCCGAAACAGTCCGATAGCATGCCTGCAATGGCAGGTGCTCTATCAGGAGCTTTACAGGGAGCAAATGCAGTCCCCGAAACGTGGAAGGAAGCATTAGATGAAATAAAAGGAATTTGTATTCCCAGTTTACAGGGGACCAGACTTAAAGATATTGCTGCCAAATTGGCCAGCCTTGAAAATGTTTAACGTTTAAAAATGAGTATATAGATAGATGCACGATTAACTCTAAGATGAGAGAAAAGAGTGATCGTGCTCCCTTATCTTTAATAAGAGCTGCCATTGAGAGATAAACCACATTGGTAGAATAATTGGTTGACAGGGAACAAGGAAAGACGGTAACATATGAATATATAGTATGTAACCGGTTACATGTCTTATTTTTTTGACAAAATGTGTAACCGGTTACACAAAAATGATTATTAAATAGAAAACAGACAAAATCCAGTTAAAAGAGGTTAAAACATGACTAGCAGTGATATACGTATTGTTTCTCCGTGCGGGATATTAGGATATGGATTTCCGGAAGAGTCTTTTAACAGGGCCTTTGAGAACAATCAAGAAATTCATGGAATTGTAGTGGATGCAGGGTCGACAGATGCAGGTCCGCATAAGCTTGGAGCAGGTGTAGCGATTGTAAGCCGCCGGGCAACCAAAAAGGATTTGGATATCATCATTAAAAATGGTGTGCCGCGGGACATTCCCATTGTTATAGGATCTGCTGGCGGAGCCGGTGCCAGGCCGCATATTGAATGGACGCTGGATATTATTAATGAAATCCTGGCAGAACGCAGCTTAACAGCTAAAATTGCCGTGATTTGGGCAGATTTTACACAGGAAGAAATTATAAAAGCAAACCAGGAGGGGCGAATTAACCCACTAACGCCAAATATTCCATCTCTAACAGCTGAAGTCATTCGAGAAACAAACAACATTGTTGCGCAGATGGGGCACGAGCCTATTTTGGAGGCTCTCGAAAACGGAGCAAATATTGTTGTCTGTGGAAGGGCATATGATCCATCGCCATTTGCGGCAGTTGGAATTTACCGAGGCAAAGATCCTGGCCTCTCCTACCATCTTGGCAAAATACTGGAATGCGGGGCGCTGTGTGCTGAACCAGGCACAACAAAGGATTGTATCGTTGGAACATTAAAGGAAGATTCCTTCACCGTCCAATCCTTGAATCCAATTCGCAAATGTTCGCCGATTAGTGTGAGTGCACATACTTTCTACGAAAAAGAACATCCATACATTTTGCATGGACCAGGCATCATCCTTGACCTTAGTCAATGTGAGTTTACACAAGTGAGTGACGGAGTTGTTGAGGTTAAGAATAGTAAGCTGCAAAAAAATGATCATTATTACATCAAGCTGGAAGGTGCGCGAAAGGTTGCCTATAGAACCTTTGTCATCGCAGGTGTCCGTGACCCGATCTTAGTAGGGAATATCGAAGAGATTGAGGAGCTTGTCAGAGAGCAGGTAAGGGATTATTACGAGGACATCCCAGAAGAAGATTATTCTATCAACTTCTATAATTATGGAAAAAATGGAGTGCTCGGTTCAAAAGAATCCGCACCATTCCAGGGGCATGAGATTGGTGTCATGTTTGAAGTGGTGGCCATAACACAGGAACTTGCAAACAGTATTTGCTCGAGTGTAAGATCGACATTTCTTCATTATGGATATGAAAATCGGAAATCAACAGCTGGAAATTTAGCCTTTCCATTTGCACCAAGTGATGTGGAGTTTGGACCTGTGTATGAGTTTTCTCTCTATCACCTAATGGAAATCACTGAAAGTCCATTTGTCATTGAGTATTTGTAAGGAGATGAAAACATGGCTGCTTTATATGAACTGGCTAAGGTATTACGAAGTAAAAATGCAGGACCATTTGAGCTGACATTCGATATTTTATTTGATTCCAAGGAAGTCTATGAGCGAGTCAAGAATTCAGGGGAAATCAATGAACAAACCATTTGTGAGTTATATAACCTCTCAAAAGACCAGATTGACCATCTCGTTTTCTATGATCAGGCACTTGGAATAAAGATTACGATTTTAAGAGATATCTCCTCAGGGACAATTGGGGACCGGGATGTATATGGGGCACAACAGCATGCACCGTTAATGAATATACTGATTGATTAGGATGATGAACATGCAGAGAATAGCCGTTGTTGGAAGTATCAATATGGATTATTTTATTGAAAGCGAGGTACTGCCTAAATTAGGAGAAACCGTCCTGGGTGAGAATTTCTTTCTTTCCATTGGCGGTAAAGGAGCCAATCAAGCTGTGGCAGCTGCCCGACTTGGAGGTGACGTGTCCTTATTCGGATCGGTAGGTGATGATGAGAATAGTGATCTTATTATCAAGAAGCTGGAAAAGGAAAATATCAATCTTGTAAATCTCCAATCCATAAAAGGATTGCCTACAGGAGCAGCATTTATTGAGCTTTGTCAAAGTGAGAATCGCATCATTGTAGTACCTGGTGCAAATTCGCGTACTAATGTTGACTATGTAAAAAATGCTGCATCAGAGCTGCTGAAATACGATGTCATTGTATTCCAGCTCGAGACACCTTTAGACATGATTGAGTATCTGGTTCCTCTCCTTTATGAACACGGAAAAACGATTATTATCAACCCGGCGCCGGCACAAACACTCAGTCAAGAGCTGATTAACAAGGTGACCTATGTCACACCAAATGAACACGAATACCAATTGGTGTTTAACACAAATGATTCAATGGAAGAGCTGCTTAAAAAGCATCCAAATAAATTAATCATTACGTGCGGTTCGGAGGGAGTTCGTTTCTTTGATGGAACAGAGATTAAATTAGTTCCTTCCATTGAGGTGATCCCGGTTGATACAACTGGAGCTGGAGATACCTTTTCTGGAGCTTTCGCTGTTGCCATTGCAGAGGGGAACTGCCTTGAAGACAGTATACGTTTTGGAAACATAGCCGCTGGTTTATCGGTCACTAAAAAGGGTGCTCAAACGGGAATGCCCAAGCGAAACGAAGTGACCCAATTTGTAGAGGAAAAGGAGTATAAAGATGAAAAAGGGCATACTGAAGCAAATTAAATCAAGCTGGGTCCTCTATCTTATGCTTTTTCCAGCCCTCCTTTATTTTTCGATCTTCCACGTCGTTCCATTAATCGGAATGAAGCTGGCATTTCAGGATTACCGGATTATCGGTGATAATGTTTGGGTCGGATGGAAGCACTTTAAGGTGCTATTTAGCTCCCCAGCCTTTATGGATGTATTAAGAAATACCATCATTATTAGCGTGATGAAAATTGTATTCTTCTTTCCAATACCGATAATTTTATCATTATTGATCAATGAAGTAAGAGTTGGGAAGTTTAGGAAATATGTACAGTCCATTGTTTATCTTCCTCACTTTTTATCATGGGTCGTTATTGCGGGAATCTGGATTGCATTGCTGAATCCCGAAGATGGCGGAGTCAACGTGATTCGCAGCTTTTTCAATATGCCTTCACTTGATTTCATGACAAGCAAGGACCATATACGCTGGGTACTGGTGTTCCAGGAAATATGGCGCAGTGCGGGATGGGATTCTATTATTTACTTGGCAGCCATTCTAAAGATAAGCCCTTCACTTTATGAAGCGGCTACAATTGACGGAGCATCCAAATTACAGCAAATGAGGTACATCACGCTGCCGTCTTTAACTTCAACAATCATGACAGTCTTTATTTTAAATCTGGGATTTTTCATGAATGCCGGTTTTGACCAGGTCTTTAATATGATGAACACTTCTGTCATCAGCGTAATCGACATTTTAGACACTTATGTATATCGAATCGGTCTCTTAAACGGTCAATATGCATATGCCACGGCAGCAAGCCTTTTCAAAGGTGTAATTGGGGTTATCTTAATTTTAAGTACACACTTTATCTCAAAACGCTTTACCGGTAAAGGTGTTTGGTAGGAGGTGGGACGATGATGAATAAATTTAAAAAACTGAGTATTTCAACCATTATAATTTACAGCATTTTGATTTTAATTTCACTGACAGTGCTAGTTCCGCTTCTTCACTTACTGGCAATGTCGTTATCAGATCCTCTCAAGGTCCATAAGCTAAGCGGTCTGGGAATAATACCTGAAGGGTTTTCACTCATTAACTATAAAATTCTGTTATCAAACCCTCTGATTATAAAGAGTATTTTTAATACATTATTCATAACTATTGTGGGTACGGCCGTGAATCTATTGCTTACAGCTATGACTGCATATGTGCTGGCAAGAACGAAATTTCCTGGCCGGAATTTTGTAATGATTTTCTTAATTGTAATTATGGTTTTCGAACCAGGATTAATTCCTGAATATTTACTGGTGAAAAATCTGGGATTGCTGGATACGTATGCGTCCCTCATCCTTTATAAAACTATTAATATCTTTTACTTGTTTATCATGATGAGGTTTTTTGAGGATGTTCCTGAAAGCATCCTGGAAGCAGCCCGTATGGATGGAGCCGGACACTTCCGTATTTTTACAAAAATTATGCTGCCGTTATCCAAGCCGGCTTTGGCAACAATGGGTCTGTTTTATGGAGTTTATCACTGGAATGAATACTTCCGGGCTACGATCTACTTAACGGACACTGGTAAATGGCCGCTGCAGCTTGTACTCCGGCAATTTGTAGTAGAACGTGATAACACCTCCCTGCTGGGAGCGCAAAACTTCCTATCCTATGATCAAATAGCAACCCTTGATTTTGCCTCCCTGCAGGCAGGAACGATTATTATCTCGGTTGTACCTTTACTGCTGATTTATCCGCTGATTCTAAAGTATTATGCGAAGGGTGCTTTTGAAGGTGGAGTCAAAGATTGAATATGAAATTTAAAGAATACAAAAAAAGGGGTTCTTCGTATGGTTACTTTTAAAGAACGAGTCAGAGGTGTTGTTATATCCACGGCACTGGGTGATGCAATGGGAGCACCTGTTGAAAAATTAAGCTATGAAAATATTAAAAAAATGTATAAGAGGGTTGAGTCACTCCGTACCAAATGGTACAAGGAAGATTACCCCGCAGACTTGAATTTAGGCAGGAGAAGAGGCAACGGTACAGTTACAGACGATACTCTTATGACTGTTGCTCTCATCAACGTCTATAACAAAGAAAAAAGGCATTTAGATGCTTATGACATGGGAAACGAATATGTGAAGGAAATTGCTTTTAGAAAAACATATATCCCTGAGTTTGGCAGAGAGGCGCTTATTATTGATCGCCTATTCTACCCGGAAAAATATATTTTTATGCGTCATGTATTAGCAAATTGTGAGCCGCGTGAAGGCGGTATTGGCAATATGATCAACTGTGGGGCTGCGATGTATATTGCACCTGTTGGGATTGTAAATGCCGGAAATCCGAAGGCTGCTTATGATGAAGCAATTTTGTTCGCCATGGGGCATCAGAGCAGCTACGGTCTGGAAGCGGCAGGTGTACTGGCAGCCTGTGTGGCAAAGGCGTTTGAAGAAAATGTGACAGTGGAAGAAATTGTCGAGACAGCCCTTTATTTTGCTAAGGATGGAACAAAGAATGCAATACGTGATTTAACTGAAGCTGCCAGGAAATTACGTTCGGAAAAGGCAGATATGGATACGGTTATTTCTACATTCCAAAATGTGATTGGAAAATACTCGCCAATGAAAGACGATGTACACCGTAAAATGGAGAAAGTTGGTGTTCCCTCCAATCACTATACACCAAGCAGGCTTTTCTCCATTGAAGAGCTGCCGATGGCGCTGGCGTTTATTATGTTAAACGATGGAGATTATTACGGATCCATTTTAGATGGCATCAATTCTGGCCGTGATACAGATTCCATCGGGGTAATGGCCGGTGTTATTTTAGGTGCGATGTATGGAGACAGTGTTATTCGTTCTGAGGATGTTGAGCTTTTGCAAGAAACGAACAAAATAAATTTAATCCAGACAGCTGACCATTTTTCAGAGACTGCCAAGCTGATTATTGAGCAAGACCTGCAGCTTAATGAAAAAAGAAAGAACATTCTTTAAAAAGAACTTTTGGGGACCAGGAGTTGAGAATATGTTACCTGAAAACTATTTAGAAAAGGTGTATGCCGGTTTCTTAGGAATGAACGTAGGAATTCGGCTTGGTGCACCACTGGAGCCAAATGAATGGTCATATGAGAAAATACAGGAACTCCATGGTGATATCAGGGGATATGTGAAGGATTATAAAACCTTCTCTGCTGACGATGACGCAAATGGTCCGGTTTATTTTATCCGGGCATTAATTGACGATGCTCGCGGAAGGGATCTGACACCCCAGGATGTTGCAAGAGCATGGTTAAACTATTCGCGTGAAGGAATCGGTATGTTTTGGTGGGGTGGAGATCAGATCAGCACGGAACATACGGCTTATCTGAATCTGAAAAAAGGCATCCCTGCACCACAGTCTGGTTCGGCAGAAGTCAACGGCATCATTATGGCTGAACAAATTGGCGGGCAGATTTTTATTGATACATGGGGATTGCTGTTCCCGAATAATATTCAAAAGGCAGCAGATTATGCAGAGTTAGCGGCAAGTGTATCTCATGATAAGAATGGATTATACGGCGCGCGTTTTATGGCGGCGTGTATTTCGAAAGCCTTTTCAGCTAAAAGTATGGATGATATTATCAAAGCAGGACTGTCCGTAATTCCAAAAGATTCCACGTACTATGCTGTCGTTAAAGCTGTGATCGATTTTTATCAAAAGCACCCTGAGGAAGAGGATTTCCGGAAGTGCCGTCAGTATTTAGAAAAAGAGTGGGGTTATGATAAGTACACTGGAGTATGCCATATCATCCCGAATGCCGGAGTATGTGCCCTGGCTCTCATGTATGGAAAAGGGGATTTGGCCCGGACAGTTGAAATCGCTACTATGTGCAGCTGGGATACGGATTGCAATGCAGGAAATGTTGGAACCATCGCAGGAGTTTTCGCCGGTCTTGATGGAATTCCAGGTCATTATCGTAAGCCAATCAACGATATGATCGCGACATCCAGCGTGTCTGGCTACTTGAATGTGCTGGATATCCCGACCTTCTGTAAGGAACTTGCCGTTCTTGGCTATCAAGTGAATGGGCAGGAAGCACCTCAGCGATTATTGGAGAGTGTTCGAAACGGTGAAGTTTACTTTGATTTTACCTTGCCGGGATCAACACATGGCTTTAAGACGAATAATGCTTTTAAGACGTTATTGGGCCCATGCAGTGAAATAGGAACTGAGGAACACCGAGGTTCATTGTCTGTTCTTTTTGACAGATTTATAGAAGGCGATTTCAGTAAAATATTTTATAAGCCATTCTATCGCCGTGAAGAATTTAATGATGAAAAATATAAGCCGACTTTTGCGCCTACTGCATACAGCGGACAAAAGGTTTCTGCAAAAGTTTTTATGGATAAATGGCAAGGCGGGGCAGATGTTTATTTGACTCCTTACGTCCGCAATAGTTTTTCAAAGGAAGACATGAAGTTGGACCGCATCACATTATGCCATCAGGAATGGCTTGATATTGAATTTGTGATTCCGGAGACTGATGGTGCATTGATTGACGAGGTTGGCTTTATTGTTGAAAGTCCTTCCCCTTCAGATAATCGTTCATTTGGAAAGTTTTACATCGGTGAGTTTCGAATCCTTGGAAATGCAGACTACTCCATCGATTTTGCCAAACAAGCCGTGGAATTCAAATGTGTAACACCTTTTGCTCACCACCGTGGTGAATGGACACTGGAAAATGGTTTTATGATGGCTGCTGCAGGTGAGGAAGATGCTTCTTCCTTTACAGGGAACTATTACGGCCGTGACCTTGAACTGGAAATAAGCTTTCAGCCTGTTTCTGGCACAAGCCATGGGATTATATTTAGAGCAATTGGATCCGAACGTTATTATTGGGCAGGTTTTGACGGCAGCAATCAAGTCTCATTAATAGAAAATAACTTTGGTTTCAAGCGTATAAGAACAGTTCCATATGAATGGAATCATGAAACTATTTATGATATTAAAGCTGTCAGCAAGGGAAATGCCGTACAGGTCGAAATCAATGGCGAGCAAGTCCTGGCTTATGAAGGCTTGGAAAATGCATATGGAATGATTGGATTTGGCCTGCTTGAAAAAGGGGAAGCAAAATTCCATCGTTTCCACGTTAAAGAAACGAACGAATAGTTTAAGACAGAAAAATCCTTTCAAAGGAGAATTTTCGTGAGAGAGAAACAAACAACGATTCGAGATGTTGCAAGAGAGGCAGGCGTTTCCGTAGCGACCGTGTCCAGGTATTTGAATAATAATGGATATATCAGTCAAAAAGCGGAGATGAAAATTCGTGAAGTGATGGAGCGCCTAAACTATCATCCAAATGAAATCGCGAGAGGGTTAGCGAAAAAGAAAACTCGGACGATTGCTCTGATTATCCCTGATATCACAAACCCATTTTTTCCGGAGCTTGTGGTGGCAATTGAAGAAGTGGCAAAATCGAAAGGCTACAGCATCATCTTAGTAAATACCCAAGCCGGGGATATGGACGATAATCATTTTTGGAAGCAGCTTCAAAACCGATATGTTGATGGTTTTATCTTGGCATCGTTTGAAATGAGCGAAAAAGTCGTAAAGGCTATTGAAAAATTAAAAATACCGTTTGTAAGAATTGACCGGGCAGCGGAAAATAACACCTTTGACTCGATAGGATTAGATAACTATAAAGGTGCCAAGCTGGCTGTTGACCATTTGATTGAAGTCGGCTGCAAAAAGATTGCCCATATCAGCGGGCCGGGGTCGTTCCCTCCATCGTCTGAACGGAAGCGGGGATATGTGGAGACTGTCACGGACAGAGCAATGAGGAATGGAATAGCTTCTCCAGAGGATTCGGTCATCGTATACGAAGGGGACTTTACATTGGAAAGCGGCAAGCTGCTGACTCAAATCCTTATGAACGAGCATAAGGATGTCGATGGAATATTCCTGGGCAATGATTTAATGGCGATTGGCTGTCTCAAAGCACTTAAACTAATGGGCTACCAGGTTCCAAAGGAAGTCGCCATAATCGGCTTTGACGGAATCAAGCTAACCGAAATGGTAGAACCGGAAATTAGTACAATTGAACAGCCCATCTATGATATCGGGGTAGTATCCACTAACAAACTTATTCGTAAAATTGAGGGGTTAGAGGATGATAAATCATTCCCTGATGAGCCTTCTCTGGACATTCGTCTAGTTACAAGACCCTCCACACTTGGGTTTGGGAAATATAGGTAAATCCGATAGGGAATGTAATGTTTTTAGAGTAAAAACGGTTCTTTTTATAAAAATGAAAGATCGCTATGAACTGAGCCAGCCTTGGCAAGTCCATAGCGATTTTTTGTTTATCATTCCGAAAATAATTTAAACTTATTTACCTTTACCTTGCTGACTAACCAGTCAGGTTTTAATTTGAGTCATGAGTTTGAAGAAATTAATTTAATAAGAAAAAATACCTAGATTAATTCGACTTATTGCCGATAATTAAATTGTGCATAGTGTAAAGAATTAAAAAGGGGAGCCAGCATGATGAACAAACATAGAAACATTAAGATCGGATGGAAATACGGGGGCACCCTGCTGGTCGTATTTATCCTTTTCGGCATTGCAACAGCTGTTGTATTAGGATTGGTAAAGAATATTGGCGATAATGTAAATGCCCTGGAGCGGCGTGGAGACCGGGCGGTGCATATTACGGAAATGGGTTCGCTTACCCGTGCGAAGGCAATGAGAGTATTTGAGTATTTATACAAGCCTGAAACAAAGTTCATGGATGAATTCCAGGATCGGCGGGAAGAGTTTAATGAGATGGAAGAAAAAATCAGAGAAAAAATGGATACGGAAGAGAAGCTGGTCATTTTTGATCAGATTGTCGCTTACGATAAACAGTTAAACGATCTTTTCTATAGAAAACTCGTACCTGCAATGGATAAGGGCGACACAGAAGCAAGTGAGCAATTCGCAGGCGAGGCGAGTGAAATCCAGCTAAAAATCGTCCAATTATTAGACGAACTGCAGGTAATGGTGAATGAGGAGCGGGCGCAAGCCGTTAAAGCTACAAAGGAAAGCCAGATTAAAACCTTTAATACGCTTATTATTTCTATGCTGATGGCCGTTATCCTCGGGGCGCTAATCACATTCTTTATCAGCCGGATGGTATCGCGTAATCTGAATGAAGTTGTGGGTATAACCAATCGCATCGCCAAAGGAGAACTGGATGTTCCGGAAATCCAATACAGGGGAAAAGATGAGATCGGCCGTCTGGCAGAGGCTGTAAATACTATGAGCCATAATCTGAGAACAACGATCCAGCAGGTTTACGAGGTATCACAGATGGTCAGCAGCCAAAGCGAAGAGCTCTCACAGTCAGCAGAAGAAGTAAAGGCGGGGTCCCAGCAGGTTGCTTCTACTATGCAGGAGCTTGCATCGGGATCGGAAGCACAAGCGACACATGCTTCTAATCTTTCATCCTTTATGGAGGCATTCACAGATAACATGCAGGAAGCCAGTTCAAGTGGGGAAGCTGTGTTTGAATCTTCCAGGAAGGTCATAGATATGACCGCAAAAGGCAGCAGATTAATGGAGGCTTCGATTCAGCAGATGGGCATTATTGATCAGATTGTCCAGGATGGTGTTGGAAAGATGAAAAGCCTGGATGCCCAGTCACAGGAAATTTCGAAGCTCGTATCCGTCATTAAGGATATTGCAGATCAGACCAATCTATTGGCACTTAATGCGGCAATCGAAGCAGCGCGTGCGGGTGAACAGGGTCGCGGGTTTGCTGTTGTGGCAGATGAAGTGAGGAAGCTGGCGGAAGAGGTTACTATGTCGGTAACAGACATTACGGGCATCGTTTCCAGTATCCAGACTGAATCAGCTAATGTCGCAGAATCCTTGCAGGGCGGTTATCAGGAAGTTGAAAAGGGCACAAGCCAAATTAAAACAACCGGAGAGACCTTTACAGAAATCAGCACTGCTATTAAAGAAATGGCGGACAGCATTCAATCCATCACAGAAAAAATGGAAACCATGGCGGGTAAAAGTCAGCAAATGGGAGCATCCATTGAGGAAATTGCGTCTGTTTCTGAAGAAGCAGCTGCAGGAATTGAACAAACATCCGCTTCATCCCAGCAGACAAGCAGCAGTATGGAGGAAGTATCGCGGAGTTCTGAGGAGCTTTCGCAAATGGCAGAAGAGCTTAATAGGCTTGTTGCCCGATTCAAACTATAAGAGGGAACCGCCGGTGTGTTTGCACCGGCGGTTTTTTCATTTCAGGTGCCTAATAGAATCTCTTAAATCCATCGAAGTGTTTCTTATAATAAGAGTTTTCGAGGCTAGTAATCTCCACGCCATTGGAGCTTGCATGGATGAACTGGTTATTTCCTATGTAAAAGCCCATATGGGAAATGCCCTGTCTGTATGTATTCTCGAAAAATACTAAATCACCTGGCTGTGGCTGGCTAATATAGTACGAGCGGCTATAGTAGCCGTCTGTTGAATACCTTCCAAGCTTTGAGCCGCTTTTATTTAATACATAATAAATAAATCCGCTGCAGTCAAACCCATCTGGCGCAGTCCCTGCCCACTTGTACGGAACACCGATATATTTCTGGGCTTCAGCCAAAACAGCAGCTGCAGAACTGCTTTCTTTTATCACTTCTTCAGCCGGTTTTTCTGTTGCAGGCTTTTGGCCTATTGTGAGTTTTTGTCCAATAAAAATCATGTCCGAGCTAAGCTTGTTCCATTCTTTTATCTGCTGAACAGATATGTTATTTCTGCTGGCAATCAGGCTTAGTGTATCACCTTTAACCACTGTGTAATTTCCGGAACCTCCAGAAGGAGCAGCAGCTGGGGGAGGTGCCGGAGCAGCAGAAGGCTTTTTATCATTATTGCCTGAAGCCGTTTTTGACACCTTTAATACTTGTCCAGGATGAATAATATGATGAGTAAGCTGGTTCCAGCTCATTAAATCTTTTAAATTGATTTTATGATTCAGAGCAATTTTAGACAAAGAATCGCCTGATTTAACTGTATATGTATTGGCTGCACTTGGACTGGCAGGAGCCGGAGCTGGCGGTTTAACAGATTGAACGCTTTTTGCAGTGCCGGGCACTTGGAGTGATTGATTAATATAAAGAGAATCTGAGCTTAATTTGTTAATAGTTTTAAGCTCTGTCACAGTGGTTTTGTATTTTACGGCTAACTGATATAGAGTGTCCCCCTTTTTCACCACATGTGTATCAGCCGAAGCCTTAGCGGCAAAACCTGAAGATAGCATAGCAGCGGCTGCTAGTGTGACAATCTGTTTTTTCACTTTTCCAATCCTCTCCCGTCGACATATTTTAGATAATTTTACCACAATCATTGTCCGAAAGAATTATATTTTTACATTCTTATACAATAAATTTACAGAAATAAATGACTGTCGGCCTATGTCGAAACGAATGCTGTCAACCGCTGGAGATTAGCGTCGAAAGGACGCGGAAATTTGCATGTTTAAAGAACTAATTTCCTGAAAATTCGATTTCCATATTAGTTAGTTAACGTGCAAATGTGATATAGTTGAATTAGTAACAGGTCATAATAGTTAGCAATAAAATAGCGATGGAGGTCTACACTTGTTAACAAATCATCTTGATTTTCGTCTGGAGCCGAAGGTAAGGGAATTGTATGAGGAGCACAAAAAGCGGGCTGAAAAAATAGATTGGGGCTATCACGAATTTCTCCCATGGGATAAAGCACAGGATTTCAGGCGTGTACCTTGGGATGAAAGCCAGGTGACGCTTCCGGAGTCAGTTATTACTGCTGTGGAGACAGCTCTCCTGACAGAAGTGAATCTCCCATGGTTCACCTCTTATTTAGACCAGACCTTTAAAGGGTCATTGAGTGTTATTAAGGAATTTGTGCATACCTGGACAGCGGAAGAGGATCAGCACTCCAACCTGCTTGAAACCTATCTGTTAATCACGCGGAATGTCCATCCGGGAAGGCTTCACCAGCTTCACAAGCAAACAGTGGAAAACGGCTGGAATCCCGATTTCCATACCCCATTTGAAACAATGGTCTATACCTCCATGCAGGAGCTGGCCACCATGGTGTTCTACTATAATGTAGCGAAGGTAGCGGGTCCGCATGATAAGGATTTGTCCACCTTGCTGAGGCGTTTGGCCAAGGATGAGACCCTGCATTATACCTTTTACAGAGACGTTATAAAGCATCACCTGCAATTGGAACCTAACTATTGCTACTACCTCGCGAACGTCATCATGAACTTTAAAATGCCGGGTGCTGTCATGCCTGATTTTGAGAACCGAATGGCTATCATCGCAAAAGAAGCCAACTACGGTCCGCTTGAATACTTTGATCAGGTTCTAGATGTCATTATCGACTATTGGGAAGTTGAAAAGCTGCGGCCGATAGCACCTGAAGCAGAGAAAGCAAGACTTGATATCTTAAACTATCATGCCCGACTCAAAAAGGTCCGGGATCGATTTTACAGCAAGAAATAATTTATAGAACCGGCGCGTTGGCTGGTTCTATTTTTGTTGGGAAAAAAGCGAATTGTGAACGCTGCAAATAGAATTTGGATATCTGCAAATAGAATTGTGAACTTGCAAATAGGGTTTTTCATTCTGCAAATAGAATCGCAAACATGCAAATAGGGTTTTTCATTCTGCAAATAGAATCACAAAAACTGCAAATAGCACACTCCATTACCAATAAAAAACTCATCACTGCTAGTTTCGCAGCCCGCTTAAGCGGGAATTTACCTCAATAAAACCATTTGGAGGTAACCATTATGCTTCAATTCATAGAATCCCGCTCTCCATCTACCATCGCCCTCGCATTCAATGGCAATGCAACAAAGGAAGATGCTGAAAAATTGGATCAATACGTGAGAGAAAATTTTAAAGATGATCAGAAATTCAATATCCTCGCCATCATGACGGATGTAGACGGAACAACTTTCCAGGGTGCCACGGAAGGAATGGAATTTGATATAAAAAGGTGGAAGCAGTTTAATAAATTCGCTGTTGTCAGTGACAAAGACTGGATTGGCACTGTTTCAAAGGTCACGAACTACCTGCCGGGGATCACGGTTGAATACTTTGAAGGCCATCAGCTTGAGGAAGCCTGGTCGTGGATATTGAAATAGCCTCATAAGAGCTATTTTCGATCGCAGGATATCGGGCAGTGACAACAGGTTCGCAACCTGCTACACTAGTCCCCTAGAAAATTCCACCTTGACACTGCTAATCTTTTCTGAAATAATAGTAGACAATTAAATACTGGTACCTTTAAATCAGTCCCGTGAGGCTGACAAGGACAGCGGAAGTATGATGACCAATGGGTGAGGTGTATCCTGCCCAAGGTTCTTCATGCAGGAAAAAGGCTTCTTGTCGGAAAACGGCGAGAAGCCTTTTTCTTTTTCCATCCACTTACTATCGAAGATCCTTCGGTACCAGTTCACAAAACGATTGGAGGAATTGGTATGAAAAAAGTAGATTTGGATTTTTCGTTAGAAGCGGTACCTCAGGGACACCGCAATGGATTTTGGAAAATGCTTGTGGTGATGCTCGGCCTGACCTTCTTCTCGGCCAGCATGTGGTCAGGCGGAACGCTTGGAACAGGATTAACCTTCATTCAATTTATCGGAATCGTTCTGGCAGGCAACTTGATTTTAGGTGCTTACACAGGAGCACTTGCCTATATCGCTGCGAAAACCGGCCTATCAACGCACCTTCTCACCCGCTATGCTTTTGGTGAAAAAGGATCCTACCTATCATCCTTCCTGCTTGCTGCCACTCAGGTTGGCTGGTTCGGAGTGGGGGTAGCGATGTTCGCGCTACCGGTTCAGAAAGTAACAGGAATTGATGCGTATTTTCTGATTGCGGTGGCAGGTCTCCTGATGACTGGCACAGCCTTCTTCGGTATGAAGGCACTGGCAATCTTAAGCTTCATAGCAGTACCTTTAATCACTATTCTTGGAAGCTTCTCCGTTTTTAAAGCAACTGAAACAGCAGGCGGCCTGGAAGGGCTAATGCAATATCAGCCAACAGAGGCCATTAGCCTGGCAGCGGCTTTAACGATTTGCGTCGGCTCATTTATCAGTGCAGGCACGCTGACTCCTGACTTCGCACGTTTCTCAAATACAAAGCGTTCAGCAGTAGTATCAACTGTCATCGCTTTCTTCATCGGAAACTCGATCATGTTCCTGTTCGGTGCAATCGGTGCGATCGCAACAGGGCAATCGGATATCTCAGAAGTCATGTTCATCCAGAAGCTGATTTTCCCGGCGATTCTGGTTCTTGGTTTAAACATTTGGACAACGAACGATAACGCTCTATATGCATCAGGTTTAGGATTTGCGAGCATTTTGAAAATCCGAAAAGGAAAGGTTGTCATCTTCAACGGGATTGTCGGAACGATTGCGGCCATGTGGCTGTACAACAACTTCGTTGGATTCCTGACGATTCTGGGATCAACGCTGCCATCCATCGGAGCTATCATTTTAGCAGATTACTTTATCGTAAATCGCGGCGAGTATAAAAAGTTTGCAGATATGAAGTTTAAGGCCGTTAACTGGATTGCCATCCTTGCCTGGGCAGCCGGTGTAGCCGCTGCAAACTTCGTGCCGGGAATCCCGCCAGTCAACTCGCTGTTAGGATCAGCAATCACATTTGTCCTGGCATCAAAATTGGCTGCTTCATTACAAGGCAGAAATACAGTTCGGGAAGGGGAACTAAGAAGTGATTATTAAAAACGCGAAACTAAGAGGCCGGGAAGGCTTATGGAATATAGCGATACGAGATGGAAAGATTCATAGCTTATCACAAGGGGAAGCGGTTGCCGGCCAGGAAATCCTTGATGCTGCCGGATCCCTGGTTTCGGCACCCTTCATCGAACCCCATATTCACCTGGACACAACATTGACAGCAGGCGAGCCGGAGTGGAACCAGAGCGGCACCTTATTCGAAGGCATCCAGAGATGGGCACAAAGAAAAGAAACCCTGACACATGAAGATGTGAAAACAAGGGCCAAAACGGCATTGAAATGGCAAATTGCACAGGGAATCCAGCATGTCCGCACCCATGTGGATGTAACAGACCCCAGTCTGACTGCCTTAAAAGCCCTGCTGGAAGTAAAAGAAGAAATGTCCGACTATGTGGACCTACAGCTGGTAGCTTTCCCGCAGGAAGGGATCAATTCGTATCCAAGCGGCGCCGAGCTCATGGAGGAAGCGCTGAAAATGGGGGCTGATGTGGTGGGAGGCATTCCTCACTTCGAGTTCACAAGGGAGTACGGCGTGGCTTCAATGAAAACGGCCTTTGATCTTGCAGAAAAATATGACCGCCTTGTCGATATCCACTGCGATGAAATCGATGATGAACAGTCACGCTTTGTGGAAGTGGTGGCTGCGGAAGCCTATGAACGCGGATTGGGCAGCCGGGTAACGGCAAGCCATACAACGGCAATGGGCTCGTACAATGATGCTTATACCTACAAACTATTCAGACTGTTAAAGTTATCAAACATTAACTTCGTCGCAAACCCGCTCGTAAACATCCATCTGCAGGGACGCTTTGATACATATCCGAAGCGCAGGGGAATTACAAGAGTCAAAGAACTGCTCGAAGCAGGGCTAAATGTAAGCTTCGGCCATGACGACATCTTTGATCCATGGTATCCGCTTGGCACCGGCAATATGCTGCAGGTGCTCCATATGGGCATACATGTGTCACAGCTGATGGGGTATGAGCAAATTGTTAACTCGTTTGATCTTATTACAGATAACAGTGCCAAAACTTTAAATATCGAAGAGAAATATGGAATTGAAGAAGGGAAGCCGGCCAACCTGATTATTCTTGATGCGGAAAATGAGTATGAAGCAATCAGGAGGCAGGTGGCTGTGAAGTATTCAGTTAGAAATGGAAAAATAATTGCTGAAACAAAACCCAGCCAGACATCAGTGGTGTTTGGTGAAGAAAAAATGAATGTAGATTTTCATAAATGATAGAAGGATGACTGGCTCAGACTGACTGGGTCAGTTTTTTTGTTATCCAGAAAATTATTAGAAAATCCAGAATTTAATGTAATCGCTTACAACCCTAATGGTAAAGAAGCTGGTAAAACAAGCTTTCAAAAATAAGTATTTCGACTCTAAAAATATAGTAGAATATTTCGATAATCTAATATATACTAATTTTTATTAAAAAGTATGAAAAGTCTAAAAATAAGACTTTATCTTACTTTCATCTACATAAAAATCACAAGGGGGAAAAACAATGAAAGGCAAGTCTTCACTGGTTTTAAGCATTTTACTGATTCTTTCATTACTGCTTTCAGCATGTTCCGGCAGCGGTGAAAAAGCATCCGGAGGCAGCAGCGGCGATCCAAAAGAGGGCGGTTCACTCATTTATGCCCGCGGTGCTGATGCGATTGGGCTGGATCCCATCAATGTAACGGATGGCGAATCTATCCGTGTAACAAGCAATATTTTTGAAACATTGTTTGTATATGACGAAAATCTTGAAGTCCAGCCGGGATTAGCGGAATCTCACAAAGTCTCTGACGATGGCCTGACATGGACCATTACCCTGAAAAAGGGCATCAAGTTCCAGGACGGAACGGATTTTAATGCAGATGCAGTCGTGTTCAACTTCGATCGGTGGATGGATCCTGAAAACCCCTACCACAAAGGGGATTTTCCATACTACCCATTCTTGTACGGGGGCTTTAAAGGAGACCCGAACCACAAGATCGAGTATGTAAAAGCAGTTGATGAATCAACAGTAGAGTTTAAATTAACGGAAAAGACAGCTCCTTTTATAAGCTATTTGGCTATTCCTATGTTTGGAATCGCAAGTCCGGCGGCCATTGAAAAGCATGGTGACAAATTCTATCAGCATCCAGTGGGAACAGGCCCGTTCGAATTTGTCAGCTGGAAAACCAATGACAAAATCGTCCTAAAGAAAAATGAAAATTATGCAGGAGAAGGTCCATATCTGGATGAACTGATTTTCCGCGTCATTCCGGAGAATTCCTCACGTCTTACTGCTCTTCAAGCGGGTGAAGTTGATATCATTGATGGGCTGAATCCCGATGATGCCACGACCATTGAAGCGGATTCAAACTTAAGTCTTGTCAAGCGCCCAAGCTTTAACATCGGCTACATGGTTCTGAATACACAAATGGCGCCTTTCGATGATGTTAAAGTCCGCCAGGCAGTCAATATGGCCATTGATAAACAGGCCATTGTGGATGCTTTCTATAATGGCTATGCCGAAGTGGCGAAAAACCCATTCCCATCTGTGCTTTGGGGCTATAATGACAGCATTGAAGACTACAAATTCAATGTGGAAGAGGCGAAAAAACTATTGGCAGAAGCCGGTTATCCAGATGGATTCAAGACCCAGCTTTGGGCGATGAGCAACCCAAGACCGTATATGCCGCAGCCGATGAAGGTGGCAGAAGCCATCCAGTCCGATCTGAAGAAAGTTGGCATCGAAGCCGAAATCGTAACCTATGAATGGGCAACGTATCTTCAAAAGTCAGGAAACGGGGAACATCCAATGGGCTTATACGGCTGGACAGGTGTTATGGCCGATCCGGATAACTTCCTGTTCCCGAACCTGAGTGCAACGAATACGGAGAAACCTGCCAGCAACCGTGCGTTCTATGAAAACGAAGAATTTACAAAGCTTCTGCAGGACGCCCGTGTAACATTTGATCAGGAAGAACGGGCAAAGCTTTACCAGCAGGCTCAGGAAATCTTCCACAAAGATGCCCCGTGGGTGACGCTTGCACATACAACCCCGCCAATCGCAATGGCGGCTTATGTCCAGGGATTCACTGCACACCCAATGGAAGATGATGACTTTACGAAGGTTTACTTGACGAATTAACAGCCAGAGCCCCTGCGTTTGCGGGGGACTCTTTGCATATTTAAGGGAGGGTTTCACTGTGTATGAATTATTAAAAGGGTTATGCGATATCGTAGGTCCAAGCGGTTTTGAACAGGATGTCCAGCGATTTATTTTAAATGAAGTGAAGGATTATGTGGATGAATACCACGTCGATTCGGTCGGGAACCTGATTGTGAAAAAGAAAGGAAATAACCCGGATTTTCCTTCATTAGTCATTGCAGCCCACACCGATGAAATTGGATTTATCGTAAAAAAAATCGAGGATAACGGTTTAATTCGATTTGAGAAATTAGGCGGATTTGATGACCGTATTCTTTTATCACTGCCGGTTAAGGTTCGATCTGAAAAAGGCGCTGTAGATGGAGTGATTGGAACCATTTCTGCCCACTATGTGAAATGGGATGATCCAAAGCGCATTTCCAGCCACCGCGATCTTTATATTGATATCGGCGCCCGTACAGCAGAAGAAGCCGCGGAAATGGGAATCAAGATTGGACAGCCCATCAGCTATGGCACTGAATTCAAGAAAATAGGAAGTAACCGCGTTACCGGCAAAGCTTTGGACGACCGGGCAGGCTGCGCCCTATTGATTCGTCTGCTCCAAAACATTGGAGGAAGCGGGGCACAGCATGGTGACATTTACGGTGCCTTTACGGTACAGGAGGAAGTTGGGTTAAGAGGAGCGTCCGTTGTATCTGCAGCGGTAGAACCTGACTTTGCGCTGGCACTGGATACAACACCAACCAGCGACACATTTGACGTGCTCATGACAGGCACAAGAATCCTTGGCAATGGCCCTTGCATCAAAATCGCTGATAAATCACTGATTGCCCATCCGCTTGTCACTCAGCACCTCGAAAAAGTGGCGGCAGAAGGAGATATCCCATATCAGCATGAAGTCTTCATGGGAATCGGAACAGATGCAGGTGCCATCCATATGACAAACAAAGGCGTCACAGCAGGGGTTATCTCCATCCCGTCCCGCTATACACATACGCCGATTGAAGTAGTCGACTTGGATGATATGGAAAACTCCTACAAGCTGCTGCACGACTTTGTGGTGACATTGAATCAGCTGAAGGGGAAGACGTTTTTGGATACATAATCTTTTCAAAGAAGACAGGGGGGCATGCTCTCTGTCTTTTTTTTGTAGACAGCAGCCGTGCGAAATGGGCTATTTGCAAGATTCCACTCTCTATTTGCAGATTTGGCTATTCTATTTGCAGATTCAACCGGTCTATTTGCAAAATGAACTTCTCTATTTGCAGAATTCCCGTTTCTATTAGTAATGTTCACACTCACACATCACATCTGCCAAACTCCGTAACTGGAATCAGTCTATCTTCCTTTTCTATTAAAGCAGGCAGTGTATGCGTGCTGGATTGCTCTATTTGCAAAAATTCCATCTCTATTTGCAGGATTCCCATTTCTATTAGTAATGTTCACACTCACACATCACATCTGCCAAACTCCGTAACTGGAATCAGTCTATCTTCCTTTTCT